>CAMWPF010000029.1 GCA_947176045.1 uncultured Treponema sp.
ATTCAAAAAGGTTTTAGCACTATTTTTTGGAGAATAAAATGAAGAGAATGAATAAAAAGAAAGTTCTGGCACTTGCACTTGCAGCAGTTGTTGCGGCGGCGTTCTTGTCCTGCTCGTCTGATAATGGAGTGCTGCACGTCGCAGTTGTATCTGAATCCGGGCTGAAAGAGAAAAGATTCTTCATAATTGCGGACCAGGTTGTATATCTTCATGAACTGCGCTGCTTCTTCATAAGAAATTTCCGATGATTTGTGCTATGCTTTCAGAATGCAGACGGCTTCTTCATCATTGATTTCGGAATTTTCGGCGGCGGTATGGCGCAACTATGAGGCGGCGGGGCGGCGCTTTCCGTGGCGCGAGACGGACGATCCGTATGCGGTCATGGTCAGCGAATTCATGCTCCAGCAGACGCAGACGAACCGCGTCGTCGCCAAGTATGAGGCGTGGCTTTCGCGCTTCCCCGACGTGCAGTCGGCGGCAGACGCTCCGCTTTCCGAAGTCCTTTCCCTCTGGAACGGACTTGGCTACAACCGCCGCGCGAAATTCCTGCATGAATCGTGCCGGAAAATCTGCGCGGACTACGGCGGCGTCCTTCCGTGCGATGCGGAGCTTCTGGACGCGCTTCCGGGAATCGGGCCGTACACGGCGCGCGCGGTGGCGGCGTTTGCGTTCAACAAGGCGGAAGCCTTCATCGAGACGAACATCCGCTCGGCGTTCATCTACTTCTTCTTTCCCGGCGCGGCTTCCGTCTCAGACGCTGAAATCCTCCCCCTTGTCGAACAGACGCTTGACCGGGAGCGGCCGCGGGAATGGTACTATGCGCTCATGGACTATGGGGCGGCCGTCAAGCGCCGCACGGAAAATCCTTCGCGCCGGAGCGCCTCCTATGCACGGCAGTCCAAATTTGAAGGCTCGCTCCGCCAGGCTCGCGGCGCAATCCTCCGCCAGCTTTCAAAGAACGGCAGCGCCGCCCTCGCCGATATCGCCGCCGCCGAACATATCGACATGGAGCGCCTTGCTTCCGCCGCGCAGAGGCTCGCAGAGGAGCGGCTTGTCCGAGAGTCCGGCGGACGGTATTCGTTCTGCTGAGCGTGCCGTGCAAGGCGGATCATGCGCGCCTGTGAAATGGTTCGGGACATGAAGCCGTCCGCGCCGGCAGGCATCGGGCGGCTGACGGAGGGATGCGGAGCTTGCGGCATCAGGAATGCGGATAGGTGCATGCTGTCCGCACGCTCCAGAAGGAGGATACGGCTGTGACTGAAAAATCATTTGAAACGCCCTGCGGCTCCATCCGCTACTGGGTCGGCGGCGCGCCGGCGGAATCAAAGCTGCCGCTGGCGTTCCTTCCGGGACTGACGGCTGACCACCGCCTGTTCGAGCGGCAGGTTGCGCATTTTGCGGAGCGGCGGCGCGTCTTCGTCTGGGACGCGCCCGGACATGCCAAGTCGTGGCCGTTTTCGCTCACCTTCAGCCTGACGGACAAGGCCCGCTGGCTTGATGAAATTCTTTTGTCGGAAGGCATGGCGCATCCGGTGATTGTCGGACAGTCGATGGGCGGCTATGTGGCTCAAGCGTATGCCGGACTGTTTCCGGACAGGCTGAAGGGATTTGTTTCCATCGATTCAGCGCCGCTGCAGCGGAAGTACATGACGAAGGCGGAGCTGTGGCTCCTCAGGCGGACGGAGCCGATGTACCGCCGCATTCCGTGGAGGCTGCTCGTGCAGGCCGGCGCGAACGGCACGGCCGTTTCGGAATATGGGCGGACGCTGATGCGCGACATGATGGCGGTGTACGACGGGAACCAGAAGCGGTATGCGCAGCTTGCGGGGCACGGATTCCGCATTGTGGCGGAGGCAGTCGAGGCGAGTGTTCCCTGCGAGATTTCCTGTCCCGCCCTGCTGATCTGCGGCGCGAAGGACCGCGCCGGTTCCACCGTCAGGTACAACAAGGCATGGCACAGGAATGCGGGCATTCCCCTTGAATGGATTCCGGGCGCCGGACACAACGCGAACACCGATGCGCCGGATGCCGTGAACGTCCTGATTGAACGGCTGCTTTCGGCGGCGGAAGCATAAGGGAGGTTCCATTTGTTGGAGATTGAAAGCGCGCTGCCCGCTCCATTTCATCTACAACAGCTGGCTCGTCGTGTTCGGGGCAGCGCTGCTGCTTTTTGCTGTCCGCCTGCGTCCTGCCGCCGGAACGGGAAGCGCCGCGTCTGCGCTGCTTTCGTTCGCGCCGCTGCTTGCCGCGATTCTGTTCTTCACTGCGGCGGACCGGGCGCGCGGTGCGTTTTCCGCAGTCTGCTTCGTTCTTGACGCAGGATGCTTCGCGCTGTTCATTATCCAGTTCGGAAACCTTGTTTCCGAACTGGCTGACGAGTTTAAAACCGCTGAAATAGCGCGATTTTAAACTCGCATTTCAAGGTAACCCGTTCCGAAACTGAAGTTTCCGAACGGGCTTATTCTGTCCGACAAGCCGAAGTTCCGCGGAACGGCTGTCGCGCTGGAAGGACTGTGGCAGCGGCTTTCGCTCCTGTTCATGTACCTTCCCGTCGCGGCGGTGAGCCGGATGACCGCGGATTTGTAGCGCGTCCTACTCCAATATCGCGCCTTTGTCCGCGGAGCTGACGAGCTTTGCGTAGCGCGCAAGGTAGCCGGTCTTTACTTTCGGCTCGGGGGCGTTCCATGCGGCGCGGCGGCGGGCAAGCTCCTCGTCGCTTACTTCCAGCGTGATTTTGTACGCGTTGATGTCGAGCGTAATCTTGTCGCCTTCCTGCACGAGCGCAATCGGGCCGCCGACCGCGGCTTCCGGCGAGCAGTGTCCGAGCGAGGCTCCGCGCGTCGCGCCGGAAAAGCGTCCGTCCGTAATGAGCGCGACCTGCCTGTCCAGGCCCTGCCCGGCGAGCGCGGCCGTAACCGCAAGCATCTCGCGCATTCCCGGTCCTCCCTTCGGGCCTTCGTAGCGGATGACGACAACGTCGCCCGCGTGAATCTGCTGCTTCTGCACCGCCTCCATCGCCTCGCTTTCGTCGTTGAAGACGCGCGCGGGGCCGGTGTGCTTCATCAGCTCGGGGGCGCAGGCGGAGCGTTTGACGACTGTTCCGTCGGGCGCAAGGTTTCCGAAGAGGATTGCGATTCCGCCGTTGTCCGAGTACGGATGTTCTATCGGGCGCAGGATTTCAGGATTGCGGTTCTTCACGCCGCGGATATTTTCGGCAACCGTCTTTCCTGTCGCCGTAATCAGGCTCGTGTCAATCAGGTTTTTCTTCGCAAGCTCGGCAAGCACCGCCTGAACGCCGCCCGCGTCGTCAAGCTCGCACATGAACGTGTGTCCGGCGGGCGCAAGGTGGCAGAGGTTCGGCGTGCGGTTTGAGATGTCGTTCACTTCGTGCAGGTCGATTTGGATTCCCGCCTCGTGCGCGATTGCCGGAACGTGGAGCATCGTGTTGCTCGAGCAGCCGAGCGCCATGTCCGCGGCGAGCGCGTTGGAAAAATTCGCCTTCGTCATCATGCGCCGCGCCGTGATTCCCGCGCGGTACAGCTCCATCACCTGCATTCCCGCGTGCTTGGCAAGCGCAATCCGCCGTCCGCTGACAGCAGGAATCGTGCCGTTTCCCGGAAGCCCCAGCCCCAAAACTTCGGTGAGGCAGTTCATCGAATTCGCCGTGAACATTCCCGAACACGCGCCGCAGCCTGGACACGCCGAATGCTCCATCTCGCACAGCTGCTCCTCCGTGATTTTTCCCACGGCAAGGGAGCCGACAGCCTCGAACATATCGGTGAGCGAAAGGTTCTTTCCCGAATACGGATTTGACGCGTCGCTTCCCGGAAGGCGTCCCGGCATCATCGGCCCGCCGGAGCAGAAGACGGTCGGAAGGTCGAGCCGCGCCGCCGCCATGAGCATTCCCGGAACAATCTTGTCGCAGTTGGGAATCATCACGAGCGCGTCGAACTGGTGCGCCTTGGCGACGCACTCAACGCTGTCGGCAATCAGCTCGCGCGTAACGAGCGAATACTTCATTCCCTCATGCCCCATCGCGATTCCGTCGCAGACGCCGATTGCCGGAAACTCGATCGGAGTGCCGCCCGCCATGCGGATTCCCGCCTTCACCGCCTCGGCAATCCGGTCAAGCTCGATATGCCCCGGAATGATTTCGTTCTTGGCGCAGCAGACGCCCACGAGCGGACGGTCAAGCTCCTCGTCAGTGTATCCCATCGCGTAGAACAGCGAGCGGTGCGGCGCGCGCGCGGCTCCTTTTGTTGCATTGTCGCTTTTCTTGTTCATCATATGAAAACCTCTGTCTGGTGTGTGTTGGACGGCGCGCCGGCTGTGCCGGAATTCGGGACGGCACGCGCAGTGAAAGTATAGATTTGAACTGACGGATAGTCAAGAATTGGGCTGCCCGTGTCAGCGCAGGTCGCGGACGGGAACGATGTCGCAGCCGCTGTCGAGGAGCGCGCTGATGAGCAGGTCGAGGCTGTTGTAGACATAGCTTTCCCGGCTTCCCCGCGCTGCTCCGACGGTGATCGGAATGACGCCGCCGCCGTTTTCCGCCACGGCCGCCATGTACATATCGATGAGCTGCGGCGCTGTGTAGTAGGCTCCGCCTGCCGCGCATTCTTCCAGCGTTACGGAGTCGCTGAAATCATACTGCCAGTCGACGTATGTGTAGCCGGCGTTCTGCCCCGCCTGAACCATCCGCTCCGTCGCGTCGTAGTGCGGCGCGTGCCAGAACAGCGACAGCTCCCTTCCCGTTGTCCTGAAGAATTCGTCTTCGTTGCGCGCAAGTCCGCGGCGTATGAATTCGTCGCTGATGACGAATTCACTGGACGTCAGGCGCGCCGGCGTGAAGAACAGCGAGGCGCAGTCGTTGCCCGAGGCTGCGATCTGCCTGGTTTCGTTGGGGTAGCGGCGGATGAATTCTCCGTTGATGAAAAACGTTCCCGGAATGTTGTGCCGATTCAGTTCGTACAGGATGGCGGGCAGGCCGTCCGCATTGCTGTAGGCGTCGAACAGCAGCGCGACCTTCTTCTTCGGAGCGGACGGGACGGCGCTTTCGGGCAGCACGGCTTTTGTAACAGGCTTTCCGGCGAGCGTCCGCGCGTACAGGGCGTTGTCGAAGCCTGCGTTCTGCGTCTCCCCAAGGAAGATGCGGTAGCGGCCGTTTTCAGTGCGCGCGCTGTATTTTTGAACGGAGCCGCCGTCCTTCCATGTGTGAGCCGCGGTGTCATACGTGAACAGCGCGCCGTTTCCGATGTCGGCGACGGCCGCCCCTGATTTTGCGTCCCACCATGCGGACTGTGCGGCAGAAAGCAGGACGGGCGCCGCCGTGTTTCCTGAAATGCTCCACCGCCGGATTGTCTTTTCGCCGCCCACGAACAGCGTGCCGCTGTCAAGCCAGACGGCGGAGATGATTCTTTCGCCGGAAAGCTCCGCGCTGCGCTTCCATGTGGTGATGTCGTAGACGTACAGCGTTGATCCGGCGGCGAAGGCGCACCGCTTCCGGTCGGGGGAGGCGATCGGCTTTTCCGATCCGGCGACTTCGAGGATCTGCGTCAGCCTTCCGTCAAACCGGTAGACTTTTGAAACAAGCTTGCTTCCTCCGTGCGGAAATCCGCGGAGCCAGATGATCGGCGCGGAGCCGTCCGGCCAGATGACTTCGGCGTCCAGCAGCGCGAGCTTTTTGTCGGATAACAGGCACGAGGAGGCGGCATCAAGGTAGTCGCCGCCCGTTCCGTTGATTTTAAAATGCGTGAAGGAAATGCCGTCCTTGACGAGCAGCAGTTCGGAAATGTCGTCCTTGACGTAGAAGGAGTCGGCGGACGCGGAGAATCGGAACGGCAGCCGTCCGACGGCCGTTCCCCTGCCGATGATGCTGGAATACAGTCCGAGCGTGTACAGTTCCTTCGCGTTGATGCGGTACAGCATGTCGCCGTCGATGTAGACAAGGTATTTTCCGCCGGCCCAGTCCGCCGAGCGGATGGAGCCTGCGCCGATTTTCCGGTATTCCTCGCTGACTTCAACGCCTTTGAATACCGCATCCGGGTTGCAGAAGTACACGTTCCCCGCCTTTTCGTAGATGAAGACGGAGCTGTCGTCGAGCCATTTGACGGGAACGGCTTCGTAGCTGTACAGCGCGCCGGGATCCAGAACCTTCTTCCTTCCGTTCGCGATGTCTTGAATGACAAGGCTGCCGGAAACGCTGCCGTTCTTTTCGATGAAGCAGCTCCACGCTCCGTCCGGGCTGACTGCCGCCGGCGCCGTCCGCATGGAGCTGTCAGGAACGGCCGCGGCTGTGCGCTTCCAAGAAAAGCTTCCGGATGCCGTGTTGTACCAGACGGCGCCGTAGCGGTTTCTGATTTGGAGGACGGACGTTCCGGCGAGCAGCTCCATCCGTTCCGGAAAGCAGGTGAGGATTGCCGGGCGGCCTGCGGACGCTTCTGCAAGCGGCGCGAGGAACAGCGTCCTGTACGGCGTCGTTCCCGGAATGTCGTTCAGAACCGTGAACAGCACTTCGCTTTTTGCGTTGATGTCTCCGCCTTCAAATTGAATTCCTGCGGAAAGCCGCGCCGCGCACAGCAGGAGCGCCGCTCCGTACAGGAAGAAAGGTGCGCGCCGCTTCATTTGTGCATCTCCGCGCTCAGGACAAGCACATCGAGCTCTTTTTCCAACGCTTCGATCTTCTGGCGGATCGTCTCGATGTATTGTTCCGTGCGGCCGTTGCGGCGCTTTTCGTATTGAAGCATTCCGGCGTCCGCATATTCCGCGCCGCCGGATTTTGCCGCCGTTCCGCACCACGGGCAGTAGAGGAATTCCGTTTGGAGTGTGCGGCCGCAGCCGCGGCATACTGAACAGTTCATGGCGATTCCCGGCGGAAACCCGCTACTTCAAGACGGAGAACGGATCCACGAGCTTTCCGTTCTTGTAGACGGTGAAATGCAGGTGCGGCCCCGTGGAATATCCTGTGGAGCCGACCAGCCCGATCCGCGTTCCCTGGCTGACCCACTGGTTCTTCTGCGCGATGGTTTTCGACATGTGGCCGTACAATGTCTGGTAGCCGTTTCCGTGGTTGATGATTATGTAGTTTCCGAACACGTTCGAATAGCCGACGAAGACGACGCGCCCGCTCGCGGACGCCGAAATCGGCGTTCCCTGCGGACACGCCAAATCGATTCCAGTGTGGCTGGACGGCGCGCCCGTGAACGGATCAGCGCGGCGTCCGAAATATGAGGAGACGCGGTATGCTGCGGAAATCGGGCACTTGAACAGCTCGCCCATCGCCTGCCGGAGCTTGTCCGAGGCGAGCTTCGCGCCCGGAATGAACAGCTGCTGCCCCGCCGTCAGATCCGCGCTTTCCAATTCGTTGACGTCGAGCAGGTCTTCCAGCGCGATATTGAATTTCGCCGAAATTCCGGAAAGCGAGTTGCCGTCCTGCACGGTGTAGAGCAGTCCGTCGATGGACGGAATTTTGAGCTTCTGTCCGGCGGCGAGCTGGCGCACGTTGTCTATATCGTTGACGGCGATCAGCGTGGATATGTTCGTCAGTCCGAATTTCTTCGTGATTCCGATGATGGTGTCGCCCGGCTGGACGCGGTATGTCTGATAGGAAACTGGCTGCGTGAACGGCTGCGCCGCCGATTCCGCGCCGCCTTCGCCGAGCAGCGTGCCGTCGGAGGTGTATGTTCCGGATTCTTCCAGCGCGAACGCCGCCATGATGCTGCTGAGGACTGCGGATTCCGCCGATTCGTCATGCTGGAACGCGAGCGGACCGGTGTAGTCGCGGACATACTGCGCCGCGCTGGAAATGCCCGCTGCTGCAAGCAGGATTCCTGCCGCAGCGGCGCAGGCGGACAGGATTTTGGCGGCATTGCGCCCGATAATGGAAATCAAGGCGAGGGCGGCGTTCTGGACGGCGTCCATGCGGAATGCAGGAGCGGCGGGACGAGCCGCCGCAGCTGTGCGTGGCGCGCCGAAGCCTGCGCCCGCGCGCGGCTCCCTGCGCTCTCCGAACAGCGAGGTGAAATGGCGGACTGCGCCGCGGATGTCCGGCGTGCGGTTCTGCCTGCTGTCAAATCCTACATAGCTGATGATTTCCATATCAATACTATCGACACAAAAACGGCGGCATATTAGAATATTTCCATGCAGAATACGACAGGGGCCGCGGAGCCTGCGCCGCCGAAATCAACATTCCTTTTTTTGATGTGCCTTTCCATCGGCATCGCCGCAGGCATCGTGCTGAAGCTGTTCGTCCTTGACATTCTGCGCGTGTCCGGCAGTTCCATGGAGCCTGCCGTGCGCGACAATTCCGTTGTCTTTGTGAACAAGCTGGCGTACGGACTGGTGAAGCCGTTCCACGGCAGCTTCCTCGTGCAGTGGGGCGGGCCGCGCGTCGGCGACATTGTAATCTTCCTGCATGACGACAAGTTTGTCATAAAGCGCTGCGCCGCGGTTTCCGGAGGACGTCTGGATTTTTCCGCAGATTCTGGATATAGTATGGACGTGGGCGGCGAAACGGTCGCACTTACAGAAGAGCAATTCAATAGAATGAAATCGTCCAGCGTGGTGCCGGACGGCTACATACTTGCGTTGGGCGACAACCGTGCGGAGTCGGTGGATTCCAGGAACTACGGTTTTGTTTCCGTAAAGAACATCACGGGAAAAATTATCGGAAAATGAACGGATTTTTCAAGAAACCTGCCGTCATCGCCATCTTCCTCCTGCTCGCGGCGTTTGTCGTCTATATCCTCGTGCGGTACACGCAGCTTGCCTTCACTCCGGTGGCTTCGATCGTGCTTCCGCCGCCGGCGGCGGAGCGCGGCTCCATTGTGGACAGGAACGGAAAGCCGCTCGCCGTCCAGACGAATTTCTACCATGTCGGAGTGACGCCGTACCTCGTCAAGGACAAGGAGGCGTTCGCGCAGGATGTAGCCGGCGCGCTGGATATGGAGCCGGAAGAAATTCTCAGCATCCTCGCCCAGAACGATAAGGCGAGCTTCGTCTATTTGAAGAAGAAAATCAGCCAGACTGCGTACACGGAACTGAAGAAAATCACGGACGAAAAGGAATATATTTTCGTCAGCTTCGACCGGATTCCGGGGCGCGTCTATCCAGAGAACGCGCTGGCGTCGCAGCTCATCGGATATATGGGCGACGACGGAAAGGGGCTTGCCGGCATCGAGTATTCGATGCAGAACCTGCTCCAGCCGGTGGTTCAGCCGGAAATTTCCAAGGCGGAGCAGGGCAAGAACGTCTATCTGACGATTGACGCGAACCTGCAATACAAGCTGGAGCAGATTGCGCAGGAGGCGATGGAGTCCACGCGGGCGGAAAGCATGATGCTTGTGGCTGCGGAAGTGAAGACTGGGGAAATCCTCTCCTATATCAGCCTGCCCGCCGCAAACTTGAACGAATACAGGTATGCGTCGATTGCGGAAACGGTCGACCGTCCGGCGATGTCCGCCTACGAGCCTGGCTCCGTGTTCAAGATTTTCACCGTGGCGCTGCTGTATGACGCGGGATTGATCCGCGCGGACGACAGCTTTCTGTGCGACGGGCTGTACGAACGGCGGACGCGCGGAGGCGAGACAATCCGCATCAAGTGCCTTGAGCATCACGGCTGGCTTACGCCGCGGGACGCGCTGAAATATTCCTGCAACGACGCGCTCGGACAGATCAGCGACCGCATCGGCGAGGACGATTTTGTGGCGGCGATCCGCAGCCTCGGCTTCGGACGGCGGACGGAAGTGGAAGTTCCCGGCGAAACTGCCGGTTCGGTGCGGGACACGGACAGCTCCCTCTGGTCGGCGCGCTCCAAGCCGACAATTGCCATCGGACAGGAAATCAGCGTCTCCGCGCTCCAGATGGTGCAGGCGGCGGCGGTGATTGCGAACAAAGGCGTTCCCGTCCGGCTTTCAGTCATCAAGAAAATCACGAACAAGGACGGCTCGACATATCAGGAGCATCAGCCGGCCTTCGGCGGGCGCCTTCTGAAGGAATCCACGGCGGAATATGTTTTGAGCTGCATGGAGACGACGGCGAAGTCGGGAACTGGCGCGCGGGCGCGGCTCAACGACATTTCCATCGGCGTCAAGACGGGAACGGCGCAGATGGCGGACAAGGAGCATGGCGGCTACAGCGAGACCGACTTTCTTTCCAACTGCATCGCAATCTTTCCGATTGAAGAGCCGCAGATCGTCCTGTACATCATCGTCGAGCGGGCGAAGGGCGAGACGTATTCCGGGCGGATTGTCGCGCCGGTCATCGCGAAGGCCGCCGACGCGATCATCGATTATTTGGGCATGAGCCGCGGCGACGCGGCGTCGTTGGGACACAGCGGCAGGATCAGCATTTCCGCGCCGGTTCCTGTCGTCGTCGGCGACGTGCTTCCCGATTTCACAGGAATGCAGAAGAAGGAGC
>CAMWPF010000030.1 GCA_947176045.1 uncultured Treponema sp.
CGCGGGGGGGCTTCATTGCGGTTCTGGGCCCCGGTGTGTTTGTTTAACTGGGGCGCCCCCCCCCCCCGTTGGCCCAAAAAACCCGGGGCGGCGCCCTTCGGGCAGCCGCACTCCGCGGAACTGCATCCGGTTTCGCGCGCAGCTGGCGCGGTGCCGGAGCCATTTTGCCGCAGGCAACAAGCCTACTTTGCGTTGAAATATGTCTGCATTCCGTAATCGTAGACGTATTCCGTCATGTCAACCATTTCATTGACTGTCGTTCCGAACTTTGCGGAAACGCTGTACGCCGTAATTTTGGAAAGATTTCCAAGCGTATCGTACTTTACAATCTTGCGGAGCGAAACGACGTCGTCGGCGTTGTATGTCGTTACTTCGACCAAGACGCCCGCGTCATCATAACGGAACACGTCTTTTGCAGTCATTTTTCCGGCGGCATCATAATAGGAAATCGTATCGTTCTTTCCGTCGTCAGTGTATGTATAGCGCCGCTCTTCGTCCAAAGAACCGTCGGAAAAATATTCAAATTCGGATTCAACGCGCTTCTTTCCGTCGAACTTGCAAATTTTCTTCCAGACAATCGCGCCGTCGCCGTCATAATACGTCTCGTCGAAAAAACTGCCGTCATCGGCATACGTATACAGCGTCCGGCTCTTCAGGACGCCGTTCCGTCCATATTCGGCGCATTCTGAACGGACGCCGTCCTTATATAAAATGACGGACTTCCATACTTCCACTTTGTTGGAATCGAATCCTGTCTGGCCGACCAGCTTTCCCGCCGCATCATAAGAATTTACAATCCTGTTCACAAGGACGTCGCGCGCCGTCAGCTCCGAAGATTCCACGATATGACCAGCCGCGTCATACACTGTGATGAATTTGGAATCCGGCGTCCGAAAATACTCGCCGAATTTTGAGACGATGGAATACTCTGTCCTCATGACGCCTTTGACAGCGCCGTTGATCTGCATTCCTGCGGCAATATCATACGCAGACACAGCGACTCCGGCAAACGCCAGGCAGACGACCGCAACGATTTTTTTCATAGTTCCTCCACATTGCAACTGACGGCGGCAGTCGAAACATCCGCCGGATTTTGACGCATTCTGGCAGAACGCAACTGACGCGCCCTGTCAAAATCTGCCGTCTTATGCTACTATTATCGGAACAATCCAAATGAATTTTTACGAATTAAAAGCATTTGCCGCACTTTCTGAGCAACTTCATTTCGCAAAAGCCGCCGCACAGCTGAACATGAGTCCGTCGGCGCTCAGCAGGATAATATCCCGGCTTGAAGAGGAAACAGGAAGGGAGCTTGTCAACCGGAGCAGCCGCCAGGTATCGCTCACAGACGACGGCGCAACATTCGCGGAATTCGCCGGAACCATTCTGGAGGAACGGATGGAGCTGGACGCCCGGTTTTCCGGCAATCAAGACACAATCGCCGGAACGCTCCGCGTCTACGCGTCCGTAACGGCGTGCTATACCATTCTGCCGCTGTTCATCCGGCAGCTCGCCGCAAAATATCCGGCGGTGCAGCTGTCCGTAGAAACCGGAGATCCTGCCGGTGCGATTCCCGCTGTCCGGGAAGGACGCGCGGCGCTGGCAGTCGCCGCAATCCCGGAAGACGGACTGTCCTATCTGGAAACCATCCGCATCAAAAAAACACCCTTGATTTACGCCGCCGCGCATTCCGGACCGTACCGCGAAATCGGCGGCTCCCCGCAGGACATCATTTCGTCCGTACCGCTGATTCTGCCGAAAACAGGGCCAGCCCGCCGCCGATTCGACCGCTGGACAAAATCGCGCAATGTCCGTCCCAGCATCATCGCAGAAACAGAAGGCAACGAGGCAATTCTGGCGCTGGCGAGCCTCGGACTTGGAATCGGGCTGGTGCCGCAGATTGTCCTCGAAAGCGGCCCCTACACAAACGGCTTCGTCGTGCATCCCGCTGGAAATACGATGGGTTGGTACGACATCGGATTCATCCGCCGAGCAGAAATCTACGGCACTCGCGCAAGCCGCAGAATCCAGCAGGCAGTCAGCGACATCCTCCACACCACGGACTGGAGCCGCGCAGGCCTCTGACGCGCCGGACGGTGCCGTTCCAACACTGTCCGGGCGTTCGGGCGGCCATCCTGCCTGCGGCAGTCTGCGCGTGCTTGCTGCAAGTCCTCGCTGCGGGCTGCCGTCGGCAGCCCGCCCGCCGGTCTTTCCGCAACGCCCGCTGCCGCTGTCGGCGACGCCCTCTGTCGAACCTTCCGCGCCGCGCCGTTTCTCCCCGTTCTTCCGCCCCGCGCAAAAATCCGCTATACTGGACGCATCCGCAGCATATTGCACAATGGGAGGAACGTATGACAACGGCACAATGGCAGGCGTTCGCGGCGTTCCGGCAGGAATTCCGCGAAAAAGTCCGCGAGTGGAGCGGCTTTTCGGGAGCGCTCAGGCAGCTCCAGCTGGAATCGGCGGAAAAAGACACGCCGCCATATCCGCTTGAAACCGGCATCGTCTACAACCGCGCGCTGGACGACATCACGCAGAACGACGAAATCCGCCTGCTGGTCATCGGAGACAATCCGGGGAAGGACGAGCAGCTGGCAAAGAACAACCGCTACCTCGTCGGGCAGGCCGGAAAAATCGCGGACGGCTTCTTCCGGCGAAACCCGGAATTCGGCGTGGACTTCCGGCGAAACGTCATCATCTTGAACAAAACGCCCGTCCACACCGCAAAGACGGCGCATTTGAAATATGTCATCAAAAACGGCGGCACGGAAATTCGAGAATTGATAGAACGCAGCCAGATCTGGATGGCGCAGAAGACGGCGGAACTGCATTCCGCGCTGGCCGCCGGCGCAGATCCGGCGGATGCCGGCCGTCGGACGGAACTGTGGCTCGTCGGCTATGCGGAATTAAAGAAAAAGGGAATCTTCACCTTGTACCGGGACACGCTCCAAGACGCGTATTCCGCCGCAAACGGCGACGGCGCTTGGAACGATGTCTACGTATTCCAGCATTTTTCGATGAACCGGTTTTCCATCGACTTGCGCGAATTCCGGGAAAAGCATCCAGAACTGCCGCTGACGGATGCCGTCCACGCGCTGGGAACAATCCATAAAAACGAAATCTATAATTCAAGGGAAAAATAAAAGGCTCCGCGGACGCGTTAGGGGGCGCTGCCGGTACACCGCAGGACGCGGAGCGTCCGAGGAGTAAAGGCAAGCACCCGACGGCAGCGTGCGCCAGCACGCTGCCGGAACGCCCTGATTGGAAGGCGGACTGCGCCGCAGATTTTACACGCTGAGTTCAACAGGCTCCGTAAAATTGAGCAGGCGGAGGAGCGGAACGGTAACGACCTGCCGGCCGCGGGGAGAAACAAGCGACAGCGAAATCTCCGCTGCGGAAATTTCATCGGCGAGGGCAGAACCGTACACGGTCGCAATCAAATCAAGGTACTCTTCGTCGGACATCGCCTCGCCGCTGAATGTCGGCGCCATAAACAAATCGAGATACGACTGCAATTTTCCCGGCAGCGCGCTGTACAAGCCGCGCAGCGTTTCCGCCGTAACCGACAGCGTTGCGTCCGGCGCTTCGGACGGCGGATTTCGGGATTTCCGCCGCAGCAGTCCCGCCTCCTCAAGCGCATTCCGCTGATTTTCAGGGAACCATCCGGAAATATCGATTCCTGACTTTTCCAGCGCGCCGTGACGGAAAGCAGCCGCAGCGCCGCCGTCGGAACGCGCGTCCACGGCAACATTCACGAATCCAGCCTCTTGAAACAGCGCTTGAATTTCCTTTGCGTCGAACAACGGCGCCGCGCCGTCCGCAGCGGACGCAGAATTTCCGCTGATGGCGGAAATGGTCTCCAAAAAAGCGGCGCCCGCCTGCGCGCTGTATGAAAAACTGGCGGCGTCGGCGCGGACTTCAATTTTCAAGCTGCTTCGGCAGGATGAAAACAGCGCGCAGGCGCACAGGATTGCGGCGGCGGTCGGGAGCGCGCCCCAAAACCGTCCGCACGGCGCTTCACGATATTCCGTTCTGCTAGCTTTTTTCTGCATTTAATTCTCCTGAAATTTTATCGCGGCTCGGCATCGCCGGTCAGCCGCCGGCAAAGGCAGACAACGGAAAGCGGACGGAAATGCCGGTGGAAAATTCCAGCCCGGCCGCGGCGCTTTTCAGCGGAGACAACGCGGCGCCGTCCTCGGCATTGAAAACGGTGTAGCTGATGTCCTGAATCACGCTGACCTTGAACCGTCCCTTCGTGATGGACGGCGTCCGAACCGAAATTCCGATAATCCCGGGAAAAACGGACGCCTTGATTCTTTCACCAGACGCAGGAAGTCCGCACGCTCCCATAGTGAAAACTGGTCCGGCATACGTCTTGATGAATTCTCCGAACGACAGCGAAAGCAGCAGCGGAATTTGGAACGCGCCGACGCCGTAGTTCCACCGAACCATGACGCCGACGCCGGGCGACAGCCGGCTTCCTTCGTATACAATTCCGCCCTGAGTGGAAAGTCCGCGAAAATTGATGAAGAACGATTTCTCCGTGAACAACGACCAGTCGCCGGCCAGCGTTCCTTCAAAGGCAAGCCTGTTGAAAAATCCGCCGCCCGGCGTGCCGGCATTCCCGGATGCGCTGGATGCACCGGAATTTCGGGAAGCGACGCCAGAGGCCGTATCGGAAGCTCCCCTTCCTGCCGAGGCGACAACGGCAGCGTCATTCATGCCTGACGCGCGGATGAATTTTCCGCAGGCGGCATACCGGGGCTTCCAGTAGCCTTCATTCAACGACGACACGATGACGCCTGTGTTCGTTCCATCGCTGACAGCTGAAATGAACTGCGAATTTCCAATATACAATCCGACATGGGAAATGCTTCCGTCGCCGGTCGTCCGGAAAAAAACTAAATCTCCCGGCTCCTTCTTATCGTTCGGAACAATGGTAACAAAATCATACATTGCTTTTGCAGTGCGCGGAAGCTGGTATTGAATGGATTCGCGCGCGACAAAATAAATGAGGCCGGAACAGTCAAAGGCGTCTGGACCTGTCGCGCCGCGGACATACGGAGAACCGACGTATTTTTTCGCTTCCGCAACAAGCCGCTCCCTGTACGCGCGGGCTTCCGCTTCCGTCAAATTCGGCTCCGCAAAACACTTCATCGGAACAAGCAGAAGAATCAAAATCGCCGCGGTAATTAGAAAAAGTCTGCCACGAATTTTGAAATCATTCATATTATATTATAGGTGGGTTTCCGGCATTTTGTTACAAAATCTTTGGAAAAACAGCGCCCCTCTGATTTCCAGAGGGGCGGCTGGATGCGCGCTGCCGCAACGCAAAAAAAGCAGCCTGAACACAGGCTGCAATGCAAGCCGGCCGCGGCAGTTCCGCAGCCGGCTTGTAGGTACAGATTTCCGGCACAACTATGCCGAAGCGAGATTACTCTTCAACTTCGACAACTTCTGCTTCAACCGGAGCCTCTTCAACAACTTCTGTTTCAGCAGGCGTCTCGACAGTTGTCTCGACAACTGTCGTCTCCGCCTTCTTGGCGGCCTTCGCCTTCGGCTTTGCGCACGCGGCGAAAGAAGAGAAGAGAACCAGAGCGAAAAGAGCTGTGAAGATTTTTGCGATTTTTTTCATACTAAAACCTCTTTAATGCGTTTTTATATCCTTAACAAGATACAATGGAATCTTAACACAAGCCCATTGCGCATGAAAGAATATGCCATCAGAATAATGCGTTATCCGCATAATATTCAGTTATCTTGGAACAAGAATTTATAAAACACATTGTTTTCCTAAAAATCGCACGCCGCACCACCATTTTCCAACAGAATGCCTGCACGGCAAGCCGGCGCACGTCATTCCGTAACGTTGTGCAGCCATCGTCCCGAACGGAGCCGCAGCAGGCCGGCGGCAGCCTTCAAGATGTTTTCCGAACCAATGCAAAGGTAGACCGCCCAGTACGGGGCATGCAGCCATTGCGCCGCCACCGCGCCTGCCGGCAGCGAGACAAGCCACATACAGCCCACATCCATGAGCGTCGCGCACAACGTGTCGCCGCCGGAACGGCACACTCCGACAATCATGCACATATTGAACGCGCAGAACGGATAGAACAGCGCCGTCAAGTACAGCATCCGCGCCGCCATCTGGAGGATCTGCGGACTGACGTGGAAGAACAGCGGAAGCAGCATCGACAGCGGAACCACCAGCAAGGCAAGCCCCGCGCCGCACAACGCCATGAAGACGCACATCCGCCGCGCGAATGAACGCGCCTCATCATACTGCGCCTCTCCAATCTTTCTGCCGATGATGATTGCGGCGGCATTTCCCGTTCCAATGCAGAACACCCACACCAAATTGTCAATCGTTCCGCGGATGTGGAACGCGGCGACAACGTCCGTGCCGATGTGCGCAAAAATCGAATTCTGCATGGAAATTCCGAATCCCCAGAGCGTCTCATTCACAAGGACGGGAAGGCAGATTGCGGCGTATTTTACCAGAAAACGCGGATTCGTCAAAATATAGTCGTGGAATTTTCCAATTATTTCATACCGGCGGAAAACCGGCGCTCCGACCAAAATAGAACATTCTACAAAGCGCGAAATCACAGTCGCCAGCGCCGCGCCGCGTACGCCCATCGCCGGAATGACGGCCGTTCCTTGAATGGAAAGTCCGAAAATCAAAAGCATATTGCACAGCGCGTTGATTCCAACCGAAACTGCCGTCGCCGCCATCGGAAGCCTGACGTGCCCCGTGCTGCGCTCCGCATGGGCGAACGCAAATCCAATTCCGATAAGCAAATAGCTCGCCGCGACCGTCCGCAGGTATTCCGCGCCCATAGCGATGACGGCGGCATCCTTCGTGTACATCGACAGGCAGGCTTCCGGGAAGAATCCGGCGGCGGCCGCAAAAAGCAGCGCGACGCAGGCTGAAAGCGTTACGGTGATTCCCATGACCTGCCGGAGCGCCGGAATATCCCGCTTGCCCCAAAACTGCGCGATGAAAATCGAACCGCCGGACACGACGCCGAACAAGGCAGTGTTCATGATGAAGAAAATCTGGTTCCCCAGTCCGACCGCCGCAATTTCGACAGCGCCCAACTGTCCGACCATGACGGTATCCAGCATATTCACGAACGAGGTCAAAAAATTCTGAAGGATGATGGGCAGCGCCACCATAAAAAGCGTCCGATAGAAATTCATGGAAGTCAGAGGATAATCGAAAAGAACGGGAAAATCAACATACTCCGACAAAAGCGCCGGAATACGCAAACGCCGCCCGATTCACCCGATCTGCGGACACTGGTGGATGGGATGCTCGAAGACGCTCATCGGAACGCCGTACGCAAGCCGCAGGTTTTCTTCCGTCAGAACGGAGCGCGCCGTTCCAGAAATCAATCCGCGGACGCCGCGTTCCGGCGGCGGAAGCAGCGCAAGGCGGTCCGCAAACCGCGCCGCAAGGTTCACATCGTGGATCGTAATCAAGACGCCCAAATTCCGCGAGCGCGCAGTTTCCGCAAAAAGCCGGAGCAGCTCAGGCTCATACGAAATGTCGAGGGCGGCGCATGGTTCGTCCAAAAGCAGAAAATTTCCTCCATCAGATTGAGCGAGCGTCCGCGCAATCCGCGCCTTTTGGAATTCTCCGCCGGACAGACTGTAGACGCCGCGCTCCAAAAGCGCGCCGATGCCGAGGCATTCCGCCGCGTCTTCCGCAATGCGCGCGTCATCCGCCGTGCACCGCGTTCCTGAATGGGCGAACCGCCCGGATAAAATCAGCTCGCGCACCGGCATATTCCACGCGCAACGTTCCGACTGCTCCATATAGGCGATTGCGGCGGCGGACTCCCGGCGTGAAAGCGCGCGGACTGCCGTGCCGTCCAATGACGGCGGCGTCTCAGCGGCTGAAATTGCAACTGCATCGCCGCGGCCGCCGGAAATTCCTGCGAGCAGCCGGAGCAGCGTCGTCTTTCCGCCGCCGTTCGGACCGGACAGGCAGACGAATTCGCCGCGACGAACCGCAATGGAGACATCGGACAGAACTGGCTTTCCGTGGCAGGCGGCGGAAAGTCCGGCGCAGGAAAGCACAGACGCATCAATGTTCCGCATTCCGCCTACTCCCGCGAAAAAATCAGGCAGATGAAGAACGGCGCGCCAAGCATCGACGTAATCAGTCCGGCGGGAAGCTCCGCCGGCGCGATGACCGTCCGTGCCGCCAGATCACCGGCAAGCAGGAGGATTGCGCCGAACAGCATGGAAGCGCCGACCGCCGTCCGCCCCCGGCTTCCGAAAATCCGCCGGGCGATATGGGGCGCAATCAGGCCGACAAATCCGATTGTTCCGCCCGCGCAGACCGACGACGAAACTGCGAGCGCCGCCGCCGTCAGGACGACTCCCCGGAGCCTCGCCGTTTCCACGCCGAGCGCGCCGGCAGACCGTTCGCCGCCCGCCATCAAGTCCAGCCGCGGAGCCGCGATGAACAAGAGGACTGCCGAAGCCGCCGCCGGAACCGCAATGAACTGCAATTCCGTCCAGCCGCGCCCGTTGAAGCTTCCCAGAATCCACGTGTAGATGCCGCGCGCCGATCTGCTTTGAGTCAGCAAAATAATAGAGGAAATCGAAGCGTACAGCGTTCCAAGCGCGGCGCCGCAGAGGAGGAGCGTCGCGCCGCCCTCACGCCGTTCCCGGCAGGAAATGAGGACGACTGCCGCGCCGGAAACAAGCGCGCCGGCAAACGCGCAGAGATTGACCGGCGAAACCGCCCAAAAAAACAGTCCGGAAAGCCCGAAGCTTTGAGCGAGGACGGCTCCCAGCGTCGCCCCGGCGGAAATGCCGATGATGCCCGGCTCGGCAAGCGGATTGCGGAAGTACATCTGGAACGCCGCGCCGGAAGCCGCAAGCAGCGCGCCGGAGACAGCCGCAAGTAGAGCGCGCGGCAGGCGGAGCGAAAAAAGGACAGTCGCCGCATACGATTTTTCTCCGGAAATCGCCCGGAAGAAATCCGAAAGCGGAATACGCTGCGCGCCGAACAGCACGGAAGCAAGGACGGCAAGCGCAAGCAGTGCGGACGCGCCGGCAAACGCCGCCGCACGCTTCCCCGACAATCCGCGCCGCACGCAGCCCGCTTCCGCCGCGTCAGGAAGACCGCCGCTCATTCTCCGTCCGCTCCGCAGTCAAGATCCAATTCTGGATGCAGGAAGGCGGCAATCAAGGCGGCGGCATCCGCGATGCGCGGCCCCGGCCGGGACACGACGCCCGCATCCAAAGCGTAGACATTCCCGGCTTTGACCGCAGGAATGTCCTGCCATCCGGCGCGATGCAAAACCGCTTCCAGCGGCGCGCCGTCTTCCGAAACAAAAATGACATCCGGCGCGCGCGCAAGAATCAGTTCCTCGCTGACAACCGGATACGGCTGCGCGATATCCGCAAAAATGTTCCGCCCGCCCGCGGCGGAAATCAATTCATCGATAAAGGACGCATTTCCAACTGAAATGTACGGCGGATTCCAAACTTCCCAGTACACGGAGCGGACGCTCCCACGCGCCGCCGACTGCGCCGCAAGGCCGGCGAGCCGCTCCCGGATTTCCGCAGAAAGCGCCTCCGCCTCCCCGTCATGCCCCGTAATTCTGCCGACCTCCAGAATTTCGTCCAGAACGCCTTCCACAGATTCCGCACAGGAGACGAAGCACGGAACGCCCTGCGCCTCAAGAGGCGGAATCAGAAAGTCATGCATTCCGGCGGAAAGGCAGACCAAGTCCGGCGAAAACGACAGCAGCGCCTCAAGGCTCACCGCATTTCCATCAAAGCCACCAGCCGAAGGAAGCACGCGAACTTCCGGCGGCTCGTCGCAGAAGTCCGACCGCGCGGCAAGCTGCCCAAACGCACCGACAGCGCAGACAATCTCCGTAACGGAAGGCGCAAGCGAGACAATGCGCCGCGGCACCGACTCCCGCCCGCCCGCTCCAGCCGCCGTTCCATTCTTCCGGCAGCCCGCCGCCGCAAGGCACAGCGCAAGGCAAAAAATGCACGAACACAATCTCCCGGCGCGACGCCCGCCGAACAATCCCAGACGCATCATGCTGATAAAATAGCACATTTCCGCAATGAAAAAAAGCGCCCGCGGCTGACAACAGCGCGGGCGCAAAAAACGCCTTTTCCTATTTCGGGCGTTCCGGCAGGCTGCGTGCGCAGCCTGCCGTCGGGTGCTTGCCTTT
>CAMWPF010000031.1 GCA_947176045.1 uncultured Treponema sp.
AAGCGACAGCCATGATTCAAAGAATTGCCAACATTTATTTCAGTTTTTCCTAAAGTTTCAGATCCGGCGCGCGCAATCCTGCCCGCCCCGCAAAGAACAGCATATTTTTTACATGCATTTGAAAAAATGATATAATTGGCCGCTATGGAAACAAGTGCTACCACTGCCGGAAGAAACGGACCGGCACAGAATCCGCTGGGATGGGAACGGATTCCGACGCTGCTGCGGCGCTTCGCAGTTCCAAGCATCATCGCAATGCTCGTCAGCTCGCTTTACAATGTCGTCGACCAAGTCTTCATCGGGCAGGGCGTCGGATACCTTGGGAACGCCGCGACAAATGTAGCGTTTCCGCTATCCACAATCTGCCTTGCAATCGCGCTGCTTGTGGGCGTCGGCAGCGCCTCCACATTCTCATTGGAACAAGGACGCGGCAACAAGCAGGAAGCGGCGGCCTGCGTAGGACTCGCCGTGGACATGAGCGCCATCTTCGGAATCCTGTACCTGATCCTGGTGCAGGCGCTCCTTGACCCGCTGCTTGCAGCGTTCGGTTCGACGCCGGCGGTGTTTCCGCTCGCAAAAAGCTATGTCCGCATCACGGCGTTCGGAATGCCGCTGCTGATTTTCACGAATTCGTTCAGCGCGCTCATCCGCGCCGACGGAAGTCCGAACTACTCCATGGCGTGCATGGTGGCCGGCGCGGTCCTCAATACAATCCTCGATCCGATCTTTATTTTCGCGCTGCATCTGGGAGTCGCCGGAGCCGCGCTGGCGACAGTCATTTCACAGGCAGTTTCATTCGCCTTCGCGCTGCGATATATATGGCGTTTCAAGCAGGTGAAGTTGAATTCCGCCGCGTTCCGGCCGCACATCGCAAAGTCGGTCAAAATCCTGTCGCTGGGGCTGAGCAACAGCCTGACGCAAGTCGCCGTCAGCCTCGTCCAGATTGTCATCAACAACCTGCTCGCGCGGTACGGCGCCCATACCATCTACGGTTCGGACATTCCGCTTTCCGCATTCGGAATCGTCATGAAGGCAAACTCGCTATTTATCGCGGTGTTCGTCGGGCTTTCGCAAGGCTCGCAGCCCATCATCGGCTTCAACTACGGCGCCGGAAGATGCAGCCGCGTCAAGCGCGTCTACAAGCTCGCCGTTTCATGCAGCATCGCAGTGGGCGTGATGGCGACATTCCTGTTCCAACTGTTCCCGGCGCATCTGGTCGCGCTGTTCGGCACTGGAAACGAACTGTACATGGAATTCGCCGTGAAATTCGTCCGCCGGTTCCTGTTCATGACCGTCATCAACGGCGTCCAAATCATTTCCTCCAACTTCTTTGCCGCCATCGGAAAGCCGCTGAAAGGCGCGCTGCTCGCCCTGTCCCGGCAAAGCTTCTTCATCATTCCGCTCGCCGTCATCCTGCCGCTGTTCTGGGGGATCGACGGCATCATGTTCGCAGGCCCCATTTCCGACGCCGCGGCGTTCCTCATCGGCATCCTCATGGTGCGCGCGGAATTCCGCCGGCTGTCCGCGGCCGAGCAGGAAGGCTGAATCCTCCGCACGGACGCAGGATCCAGCCCGGCGTCCGTGCAATCATTCATCATATTCAACAGAAAACAGCAGATTGTGTTCAAGAAAGCTGAAATAGGAATTGCAGTCGATGATGATGTGATCGAGCAGGGAAATTCCGAGAATGTCGGCGGCGCGGATCAGCAGCTCGGTGGTTTCAATGTCTTCTTCGGAAGGCTCGCAGTTTCCAGAAGGATGATTGTGGCAGACAATGATTGCCGCCGCATGCTCCATGAGCGCTTCGGAGAAAATTTCACGCGGATGCACAATCGTCTGGTTCACCGTTCCGACGGACGCCACGCGGATTTGGAGGATTTCATGACCGCCGTTCAGCGTAACGCACAGGAAATGCTCCCGCGGCTGCATTGAATAGTTGCGGACGAACGGCACGACGTCCTTCGGAGACCTGACCACGGCATTCTTATAGCTGTTCCGGCGCCGTCCGAATTCCAGAGAGGCTGCGACTGCGAGCGCCTTCCCCGCACCCATTCCCTTGATCCGGAGCAGATTTTTCACAACATCCTCGCTGTTCGTTCCGTTGAGCGTCCGGACAATGCTCCGCGCAAGATTCCGGACGGACACGTCCTTCGTCCCGCTGCCAAGAATCAGCATCAAAAGCTCCTCGTCAGTCGGATACGTAATGCCGTGCCGCAGCGTCTGCTCGCGGACATCCGGCCGCACCTTTGCCTTTTCCAGTTCCATGCAAATTATATAGTACATAAACTGCAAAAACAGGAAGCATCCGGAAGAAAAAAGCGGAATTGCGCTTTTTGTTCTGATGATTTATAATCGGAACAATATGAAGGACAACGAAAAAGACGACGGCATTCTGGAAACATGCTACAGCGAGCTGCTCGAATTGATTGCCGGAACGACAGATGCGGACTTTCTGCGTGATTTTTTCGGCTGCCTCTTCACTGCCGCAGAACGAAAGGATTTTTCGGAACGCTGGCTGCTGGTCAAAGAAATCAGCGCGGGAACGACGCAGCGGGAAATCGCCCGGAAATTCAACCTTTCGCTTTGCAAAATCACGCGCGGCTCAAGGGAGCTCAGGAAGGAGCATTCCGCGTTCCGCGCAATGCTCAAGAAATTAGAAGAACCATAAGCGGGGAGGCTGACGCGCCGCCGCCTGCCCACCTCCCCGTGCAGGAAGCATCGGAATCACCGCGCGTCCATCGCGCCCGGCGACAGCACGTTGGCGGCGTCGGTCCTGCCCCAACGGACGGCCGTCATGTACGGAGTCTCGCCTGAAACATTCCTGACATCGGCGTTCAAGCCGTATGACAGCAGCTTCCTCACAACTTCCGCGTCCGACGTTTTGGCGGCATAATGCAGGATTGTATTGCCATGCACATCAGACATCCTTCCCGCATATTTCACAATGCCTTCCAAGATCACGTCGTCATTCCTTTCCAACGCAATCGACACCGGATTCTTGCCCTTCTTGTCGATGAAGGTGAACGGATTCGCGCCGTTCGCCAGAAGCAGTTCCGCAACCGCGGCGGCGCCCCTTTCAACGGCGATGCCGAGCGGCGTATATCCTTCCGCATTGCGGACGTCGATCGGATAGCCGTCGCCGATGAGCAGGGAAAGCAGCTTCACCGTGCCGCCATTTTTGACCGCCACATGGACAGGCGTATTGCCGTCGCTGTCGGAAATGCCTCTGTCCGTCCCCAAAACTGCGCGGATGACGGCGCTTCCCGAAGGTATGCTCAAGGAGAACGGCGTGGCTCCTTCCTTGTCCCGCGAAAGCGGATTGCCGCCGGCATTCAAAACCAGATCGATAATCGGAATGTCGCCGGACAGCGCGGCCTCATGGTAGGCGTTGCGCCCGTTCAATTCCTGCACCTGCGGATTGGCGCGGTACGACAGCAGCAGCTTTACAATCTCCCGGTTCTTTCCGCGCACAGCGTCCATAAGGATCGTCCTGCCGGCAATATCCCGCGCGTCAGGATTGGCGCCCAAATCAAGCAGCAGCCGCGCCATGTCGTACTTTCCCGATGAGACGGCTTCGGCGAGCGGCGTCTTGCCGGCGATGTTCACCGCGTCCACGTCAACGCCAAGCGCGACGAGGTTCCTCGCCGAGTTCGGATTCGCCCAGCGCACCGCAACATGGAGCGGAGTGCTTCCCAAATTGTCCCTGACATCGACGCGCGCGCCGTCCACCACCAATTGATCCACCACAGCCGCATTGTTCGTCCGCGCCGCGCTGAACAGCGGCGTCTCGCCGTTGGCGTTCCGGGCTTCAGCATCCGCGCCTTTTTGAATCAATGCGGAAACAGCCTCCTTCAGCTCCCATTCGGCGGCATAATGCAGCGCCGTATTGCCGCTTCCGTCCTTCGCCCGGATCGTCTTTGAAGTCATAAGCCAGTCCGCAACCGAGCCGCCGGTATGAAGGGCGACGCTCAGCGGCGAGCGGTTCCTGTTGTTCGTCGAAAAAATATCAGCGTCCTTCGCAAGCAGCAGCTCGCCGAGCCGCTGGCGGTTTTGAAGCACAGCATAATAGAGCGCCGCATTTCCGTCCGAATTCCGGGAATTCACGTCGTCCGTAATGCTCAAGATGTACTGCATCTTCACCAGCGGCGCGTTGTTGAGGATCGCGACAACCAGCGGAGTGTTCCCCTTGGAATCCACCAGATGGACATTGTCCTTGGTAAGCACCTGTTCAAGAATGCCTTCATCCGACCTGAGCGCCAGCATGAGCGGCGTCCTGTTCTTCTTGTCCTTTGAATGGATTTCCGCGCCGTTGCGCGCATAGAACGGAATGTGCGGACGGACATTGTTTTCGATGGCAAGCGCGAGCGGCGTCACGCCGTCCTTGTTGCGCTCATTGACATCGGCTCCGGCCGACACGAGCAGCTGGAGGATTTCCTCAGGAACTGCCGTCATCGTCGCCATGTGCAGGACGGTGTCGCCGTACATATCCTTGGCGGAAACGTCAGCCTGCTTTTCCAGAAGCAGCCCGTACAGCTCCTTCTGCTGCGCGTCAGGAACAGCGAGCAGGAGCGGAGTCTTTCCAATGTTGTCCTTCGCGTTGACGTTCGCCCCCGCCTCCAGAAGCATGGCGGCAATGTCGCTGCGTCCGTAGCGCACCGCCTCATGCAGCGGCGTCGATCCCGCGCTGTCCTGCACGTTGGTCGCCGCCTCGTTCTGCAGCAGGTAGCTTTCGACGGCGGAATGACCGTTGATGGCGGCAATATGCAGCGGCGTCTGTCCGTCCGCAAACCGGCAGTCCACGTTGCGCGACGCAACAGCCGTCACAAAATAATCGAACGGAGAAGCCGCCGCCTCAGCGCCGCCCATGACAAGCGCGGCCGCAATGCGGACGGTCGAATCGTCGCCCATATCCTCGAAGGCAATGTCCAGCGGCGTCCTGCCGTTGTTGTCCTGTACGGAAAGCGGAATTTCCTTCTTTATGCACGTCTCAACCGCCTGGACGTCCTTCTTCTGCACAAAATAATGGACAATCGTCCTGCCGTCCTCGGCGTCGCGCAGCTCGCTCGTCTTTGTCGTGATGAAAATATCGTAGTACGCCGCGCTTTTCAAAAAGCCGACTTCAAGGGCGCTCAAATCCTCCGCATCCTTCGCAAAGACGTTCGCGCCGAACGAAACCAGCGCCTTCGCGGCCTCCCGCGCGTCATTCTGCACCGCGACATGGAGCGCCGTCTGCCCTTCCTTGTTCTTCAATTCAATGTCGGCCTTGTTGATGATGAGGAATGTGACCAAATCCGCGTCATTCAGCGCCGCGGCGACATGGAGCGCCGTATTTCCGTCCTCATCAATTTCATTGATGTTGTACCGCGACGTAAAACGAGCCTTCGCCTCCTCCGTCCTGCCGTCCCTGATGAGTTCCTGAAGCGTCGGCTCAGCCACCGGCGCGGACGCACAGCCAGCCGCAAAAAGAAGAACGGCGGCGCATACAGCTGCAAAAATAATTTTTCTCATCTCATTCCCCTCACACGAGCAAACAGATTCCTTACATTCAGTATCGGAAGATTGGAAAAATCATTTAGCGAATTTACCGGCGGCGCGGACGCGCCGCCAGAGTACGCCCGGAATGAAGCCTCCGCTACGGCCGCAGGAGCCGCTCCAGCTCGCCCACCATCGACGCGAATTCCGAAAGCGCCGCCCGCACCGGCTCGGTGCGCTCCATGTCGACGCCCGCGACGCGCAAAGACTCAATCGGATAGCGCGAGCCGCCCGAGCGCAGGAAGCGGAAGTAGTCCTCCCGCTCCGCCGCGCCGCCGCCCAGAACGCGCTTCGCCAGCGCGAGCGACGCCGCGATGCCGGTCGCATACTTGTAGACGTAGAACGCCGTGTAGAAGTGCGGAATGCGGAACGCCTCCAGCGAACTGACGTCGTCGAGGCGCATCTCCGGCCCGAAATACTGCTCCAGAAGTCCGCGGTACACGGAGCGGAGCAGCTCCGCCGTCAGCGGCGTCCCCTGCTCCACAAGCTCGTGCGCCTTCAGCTCGTACTCCGCGAACATCGTCTGCCGGTGCAGCGTCGCCAGGATGTCGTCGATGCGCAGCGCGAGCAGGTACGCCTTCATGCGGCCGTCCGCCGCGTTCCTGAACAAGTGCCGGAACACCAGCTCCTCGTTGAACGTCGAAGCGACTTCCGCCTCGAAAATCGTGTAGTTGTACTGCATGAACGGATTCGACTGCACCGAATACCACGTGTGCATGGAATGCCCGCCCTCGTGGGCGACCGTGTAGACGTCGCGCAGGATGTCCCGCTTGTAGTTGAGCAGGATGTACGGATCGCCAGTGTAGACGCCGCTTGAGAACGCGCCGCTCCGCTTCCCCTTGTTCTCGTAGCGGTCCGCCCAGCCGCCCAGAAGCCCGGCGCACAGCCGGTCCGTATAGTCCGTTCCAAGCGGCGAAAGCGCCTGCCGGCAGATTTCCACCGCCTCCTCGTAGGGAACGTCCGCCGCGACGTCCTTGACCAGCGGCACATACACGTCGTAATGGCGCAGCTCGTCCACGCCGAGAACCTTCTTCCGGAGCGCATAATACGAATGGAGCGCCGGAAGGCCCTCATGGACGCAGGAAATCAGGTTGCGGTAGACGCTCTGCGGCACGGCGCTCCCGAACAGCGCCGCGTCCAGGCTGGAGCTGTAGCCGCGGGCGCGCGCCTCGAAGACGTCCTGCTGCACGGAGCCGGAATACAGCGACGCGATGGTGTTCTGGTAGCGTCCGATCTTCTCATAGTACTGGCGGTAGGCGCGGCGGCGGACATCGCGGTCGCTGTGGTGCAGCAGCTGCACGAACGAGCTGGAGGAAAGCGGCACGGCGCCCTCAGGAGTCTCGACGCTGCCCAGCTCGCCGTTCATATCGACATTTTCCAGCAGGCTGAACGTGCGGTACGCCGTCCGCGCGGACTCGCCTTGCAGCGAAAGGAGCCGCTCCTCCTTCTCGCCCAGAATGTACGGCTTGAGGCGGAGCAGCTTCTTCAGATAGACGCGGTAGTCCGCGAATTCCGGCAGCTCCAGCCACGCGGAAACGGCCTCCTCGGGAAGCGACTGGACTTCCGGGCCGAAGAAGCTCGTCCGCGCGCTGAAGTCCGTGTACGCCATTCCCGCCCTGCCCTCGCGCGCCGCCGCCGCGGCGTCGTCCTCATCGGCGCTGTGCTGGAGGCTCGCGTAATTGTACAGCCGCTCCAGCAGCCGCTCCGCCCGCTCCATCTGCCGCAGCGCGTCCAGCAGCGTTTCCGCCGACTCGCCGAGCCGCCCTTGAAACGCCGCAGCCGCACCGACCAGCGCGTCCAGCGCCGCCATATCATCCTCCCATTCCGCATCGGAATGGTACAGCGAAGAAAGATTCCACTTGTCGGAATCAGGAACGTCCGCGCGTTCCGGAATGCTCATGTCTGCCATGCACCCAGTATGCAGGAAGCGCCCGCCTTTTTCAAGCCGGAACCGCCCGCCCCGGCGCGCAGGCAGCCCGCTGCAATCCTGCAACGAGTTCCCCAACGCGAAAGCGGGCCGTTGCAATCCTGCAATGGGCTTCCCAACGCAAAAGCGCGCCGTTGCGCCCTTGCAACGCGTCCGCCTTTCTTCTATTCTTTTATGGAAATAAAACTGGAACGGAGCGGTATATGGCAATCGAAGACCTGCTTTCCGCCGGCGACGGACGGCTCGACGCGCAGCTGCGGTTCGCGGCGGAAATCGACAAGATGACGGGCGTCCTGCGGCACACGCTGCTGCTCGACAAAAGCCGCCGCGAAAACGACGCGGAGCATTCCTGGCACGTCGCGGCGATGGCGCTGCTGTTCGCCGAATACGCGCGGGAGGCGCCGGACGTCGGGCGCGCGGTCAAGATGCTCGTCGTGCACGACCTTGTGGAAATCTATGCGGGCGACACGTTCGCATTCGACGCGGAGGCGAACAGCGGAAAGGTGGAGCGGGAGGCGCGCGCCGCGGACAAGCTGTTCTCGCAGCTGCCGCCTGAACAAGGAGCCGGAATCCGCGCGCTCTGGGAGGAATTCGACCGCATGGACACGCCGGACTCCCAGTACGCCGCCTGCATGGACCGCCTCCAGCCGTTCCTCCACAATACGCTCACCGACGGACATACATGGGGGAAGTCCGGCACGACGCGCGCGATGGTCGAAGCGCGCATGGAGCCGGTGCGGCGCTTCCTTCCCGGCGTCTGGAGCTGGGTTCAGAAGAACATCGACAACGGAATCCGCCGCGGATGGATCGCGCCCTAGCCGCGCACGTCCGCGCCTGCGGAAATATTGACATTCCTGCCGCTTTGGGCTATGGATAGTTCCATGACAAAATCATTGACAGAAGGAAGCCCCTTCCGACTCATTGCCGGATTTTCGATTCCTGTCTTTTTCGGATACCTCTTCCAGCAGTTCTACAACGTCGTCGACACCGTCATCGTCGGGCAGTTCCTCGGAAAGGAGGCGCTTGCCGCCGTCGGAGCGACCGGCTCCGTCAACTTCCTTGTCATCGGATTCTGCATGGGCGTGTGCAGCGGCTTTTCCATTCCCGTCGCGCAGAAATTCGGCGCCCGGCAGTTTGAAATCATGCGCCGCTACGTCGTATCCGCCGGATTCCTTGCGGCAGCCTTCGCCGCCGTCATGGCAGCCGCGACGGCGCTCTTGTGCCGCCCGCTGCTCGTCCTCATGCGGACGCCGGAAAACATCATCGGCGGCGCGGCGGCCTACATCCGCATCATCTTCATCGGCATTCCCGTCATCTATCTGTACAACATCACCGCAGGCATCATCCGCGCGCTGGGAGACAGCCGGACGCCGCTCTGCTTCCTCGTCTGCGCCTCCGTCCTCAACATCGCGCTCGACCTGTTCTTCATCATCGTCCTGCATCTGGGAGTCGCAGGCGCGGCGCTCGCAACAGTCATTTCGCAGGGAATTTCGGGCCTGCTCTGCCTGCTCTTCATGTTCCGGAAATTCAGCATCCTGCGGATGACGCCGAACGACAGGAAGATCCGCCCGGAGCTGTTCCCCGCGCTGTGCGGGCAGGGCGTTCCGATGGGGCTGCAATATTCGATTACGGCAATCGGAAGCGTCATCCTGCAGGCGTCCGTGAACACGCTCGGCTCCGACGCAGTGGCCGCGGTCGCCGCCGCGACAAAGATAAGCATGTTCTTCGCGACGCCGTTCGACGCGCTCGGAACGACGATGGCGACATGGGGCGGACAGAACACCGGCGCCGGAAAATTCGGCAGGCTCGCGCAGGGGCTCGGCGTCAGCTGCGCCGTCGGAGCCGTCTATTCGCTCTGCGCGTTCGGAACCATGGCGCTCTTCGGAAGCGCGCTCGGACGGCTCTTCCTCAGCGCAAAAGAAACCGGCATCCTCGAAATGACGCGGCAGTTCCTCGTCGCGAACACGGCGTTCTACTTTCCGCTCGCGCTCGTCAACATCGTGCGGTTTCTGATTCAAGGCATGGGATTCAGCCGGTTCGCCGTGCTCGCCGGCGTCTTCGAAATGGCTGCGCGGACGGCGGTCGGCGTCGTGTTCGTCCCGCTGTTCGGATACGGAGCCGTCTGCTTCGCCTCGCCCGCCGCATGGATTATGGCGGACTGCTTTCTGATTCCGGCGTTCTTCCACTGCCTGAGGACGCTCGTCCGCGGCGGCATCCCGGGAGCGCGCGCAGGCTGAAGGCGCCCCACGGCGCACGGTGGAAACGTTCCGCCGGCTGTGCTATACTTGCCGCATGAGCGAACGGTGCCAAAAATGCCTGCGTCCGGCGGAATTCTGCCTGTGCGGCCTTACGAAGGAAATTGATCCGGGAATGAAATTCGTCTTCCTCATGCACCCGAAGGAAGCCAGGCGGCAGCGCACGGGGACGGGGCGCATCGCGCGGAATTCGCTCAAAGATGCAGAAATCATCATCGGCATCGACTTCACGAAAAGCGCGCGGCTTGAGCGGCTGCTCGCCGACCCGCAGCTGCTTCCCGTCCTGCTCTATCCGAAGGAGCCGGGGGCGGACATCTGGACGGCGGAGGATCCGCGGCTCCGCGCGGCGCTCGGCGGCAGGACGCTCATGCCGATCATCGTGGACGCGACGTGGTTCTGCTCGCGGAAAATCATCGAACGCTCCCCGAACCTGCTGGAGCTGCCGCGCGTCTCGTTCTCCGGCTCGTAC
>CAMWPF010000032.1 GCA_947176045.1 uncultured Treponema sp.
GACGCAGACCTGCCGGCGCGCGGAGTCTTCTGTGGAAAGAACGGAGAGACAAGTCCGGAGGCCCCCCATTCACGGCGCATCCTCCTTCCGCCATCGGAAAAAAAGGGCGCCGCCTCAAAGCCGGCGGACAAGCGCTATACGACCAAGGACGTATTCCTGCGCCCCGGCGACTACCGCGTCAAGGTCGCCGCCGGCTCCTACGTCTGGTGGAAGACATTCTCGGTGCAGGACGAGGCGGTAACCATTCCCTGCGACTTCCTCAAAGGGAAGCGCCGCCCGCTCGCCGTAAAGCCCCACGCCTATGACGCGGCGACAGGCCGGGAGATTACGGACAAGGCGGCGGTCAGCGTGCTTCTGAACGGCGTCTGGACCGCGCTCTCCGACGTGCCGGAAAACCGCATGACGTCCGGCGCCGTCTGGAAATTCAAATTCAGCTGCGCCGGATATGCCGACGAACAGTTCTCGCTCCTCCTCGACTGGTATCAGGACGAGCTGCTGATTTCCGCAAGCCTCGCGCCGCTGAACTGACCGGCGCCCGGCCTGATAAAAAAGCGGCGGAACATGCCGCAGGGGTTGACGCAGCCGCCCGCTTTCACTATACTGATATTCACATTCATTGATTGCGCGATTAGCTCAGTTGGTTAGAGTACAAGCATGACACGCTTGGGGTCACTAGTTCGATTCTAGTATCGCGCAGAAGCTGCGTTCCGGCGCAGCTTTTTTTATGCCCGCCGCCCATCAATGCCGCACATCCAGATAGTTCAGGGCGGTCCTGCCTGCGGCAGGCCGGGCTCTTACTGCAAGTCCTCGCGCGCGTCCGCGCGCTGCGGTCTTTCCGCGACGATCCCTACCGCGCGGCCAGCCCTTATCGCGCGCCAGCTCCAGAACGCCGCGCAAAAAAAACAGCGGGCAGGACGCATCTGCGTCCTGCCCGCCGCCTAATTCCGAACAATCCTTCCGCCTATTCAGTCGGACGCTTCTTGAAGCTCCGGCTTTCCTTCACTGCCTGCCCCTCGCCGACGCGCTGCTCCATCATCGCGCGAACCTTCAGCGGCAGCCCGAACAGCGTGATGAACCCCTCCGCGTCCTTGTGGTCGTACAAGTCGCCGGTCGTAAAGCTCGCGATGCTCTCATTGTAGAGGCTGTAGTCCGAGTGGGAGCCAGCGCCGCGGATGGAGCCTTTGTACAGCTTGAGCCTAGCCCAGCCGGTGACCGTCTCCTCCGTCTTGTCAACGAACGCCATGCACGCGTCCATGAGCGTCGTGAACCACTTGCCGTCGTAAATCAGCTCGCCCATCTTGATGGAAAGCTGCTGCTTGTAGTGGTAGGTGTCGCGGTCAAGGCAGATGTGATCCATCATGCGGTGCGCCGCGTACAGGACGGCTCCGCCCGGCGTTTCATAGACGCCGCGGCTCTTCATGCCGACGCAGCGGTTCTCGCAGATGTCCACAAGCCCCACGCCGTTGCGCCCGCCGATTTCGTTCAGCGCAGCCAGAAGCTCCAGCGCGCCCATCTTCTCGCCGTTCACGGAGACAGGAATTCCCTTCTCGAAGCCGACCGTTACGTATTCGCCCGCCTCCGGCGCCTCTTCCGGCACGGCCGTATTCTTCAGCATATGCTTGTAGTTCGGCTCGTTCTCCGTCTTCTCAAGTTCCAGCCCCTCATGGGAAAGGTGCCAGATGTTCTCGTCGCGGCTGTACGACTGATCCTTCTTCATCGGAACTTCCAGCCCGCGCTCCTCCAGATAGCGGATTTCCGCCTCGCGGCTGTCCATGTTCCACTTGCCGTCGCGCCACGCTGCAATCACCTTGATGTCCGGCGCGAACGCCTTGATCGCAAGCTCGAAGCGCACCTGGTCGTTGCCCTTGCCCGTCGCGCCGTGGCAGATTGCGGACGCTCCCTCCTGCCGCGCGTACTCCACGAGGATCTTCCCGATGAGCGGGCGCGCCGTGGACGTGCCGAGCAGATACTCGTCCTCGTAGACGGCGTTCGCCTTGAGCGCCGGCCAGATGTACTCCTCGATGTATTCCTGCCGCGCGTCAACCACGTAGCACGCCGACGCGCCCGTCCTGAGCGCGCGCTCCTTGATCGCCTTCCAGTCGTCGCCCTGCCCCAGATCGATGCAGACGGCGATGACGTCGTAGTCGTAGTTCTCCTTGAGCCAGGGAATGATGACCGTCGTATCAAGCCCGCCGGAATACGCAAGAACAACCTTTTCCTTTGCCATAAAACGCCTCGAAAAATGAATATTTATACATGAAACTGTATTATTATTCACCACAAATGTCAATATTGGACGCACGGCCGCGCCGGTGCAGGCGGAAGGAGGGCGCGCGACAAAAAAGCCGCCCCGGAATCATCCGGGGCGGCCCGCAGGACTCGCTCAATATATGGTGTCAAGCGACGCTACAAGTTGCCATCGGTGCATTGAATCAACGGGGAAATGAGATAATTCCACCCTACGCCTTTTGTTATGGCTTTCCACCCAGCCGTGGTGCCGTTGAAATTGATAACAGTTATGGAGCTCGAAGAAAAAGCATAGCTTCCGATGCTCGTTACGCCCGCAGGAATCGTTATGCTTGCAAGCGATTTGCATCTAGAAAATGCGCTCCTGCCGATGCTCGTTACGCCCGCGGGAATCGTTATGCGTTCAAGCGATGTGCATCCAGAAAACGCATCCTCGCCAATACTCGTCACACCATTCGGAATTGCTACATCGCCTTCCGCTCCACGCCATCTAACCAGAACCCCGTCCTTAATTACCATCGCGTCCCAAGGTTCTTCCTCTTCTTCCTGCTTGCATCCTACGCACACCGCGGCGGCAAATGCGAGCGCCGCGCCTGCCGCCAGCAAAAACAACCTGCTCCGTCTCATATCTTTCTTCATCTTCCTTACTGCGAACTTCAAAAACGGCGGAAGCCGGGCGCGGCAGGAATCCTGCGCCCGTCCGGCAATCCGCCGTGCCGTCCGATTTCTGCGGGAAACGTTCCCGCAGAACCATTCTACTTCTTCACACTGTTACTGCTGTTGGTAGTGCTGCCAGCAGTAGAATTCGACGGATTGTTTCCGCGATTGGGACCGCTCCTCCTGCCGGTTGTACTCGGCATCCGTCCGCCCTCGCTGATATGCGAGTTTCCCGGCTTTACCGTAGTCTTTCCCATAATAGGCCCTCCTTCTATAAAATATATTCATCCGCCGACGGCGGATTCCCTCCTCATTTTTCGGGCGCCTCTGAAATCAGCCCTGTAATCTCCACGCGGCCGTTCTTCTCCTTGCTGGAGCCGGCGCCCTTCTCTGGATCCTTCAGCACCTTGCAGCGCACCTTCGCGCCCTTTTTCAACTTGTCGCGGATGTCCTTCGGCGCGTCGTTCCGGTAGTAAAAGAATTCCAGACTGCTGTCATCCTCCGCACAGACAAATCCGTAGCACTCAATCTGGCGGAAGATGAAGCCATCCATCTCCTTCAGTCCGACTGCCGGCCTCGCCTTCCGCACAAGGTACTGCGGGAATCCATAGGGATCCTTCTTAACCTCGTAGTCGTCCGGGAAATTCCCCGCCATCTCCACAAGATTCCGAAACCCGAACTTTCCATAGTCAAAGTCGCTCTGCTGCCTGAGGATGGTCTCTCCCAGACGCGAAAGCAGGACGGAATCCTCGTTGTCCTTCGGCGTCGCGTCAAAGCACTGCGCAAGGAATTTGGACAGGGAGAATGCCATGTCGTCCTCCGAAACCTCCTCCGGCGGCAGCAGCACGTCCCGCTCAATATCCTCCAGATCCTCAATATAGACGAATTCGTTGAACGTCTTGACGTACCGGAGATTGACGTCGCACTTCTGCCGTTCCCCGATGCCCAGCACGTACTTTCCGAGCGCGCGCAGCTTCAGTACAAAGTCCGAATAGCCTTTGTCCGACGCTACAAGGCAGAACGTGTCAATCTCCGGATTCTTGATGGCGCACTCCACGCCGTCCATGATGATCGCCTTGTCCACCGACTCCTTGACGTCCCAGTGGAACTGCTGGATGGCCTGAACCGGATTGCTTACGATGAAGTCCTTCCAAGACGATGTGTTGTTCGCGCTCCAGTCCGCATACGCGCGCTGAATCAGGACGTTGCCGTAGCTGCCAATTTTCATGAGGATTTTGTCCGCGTGCTTCGCGGAGATGTTCTCCGCGTCAATGAATACCGCGATCTTCCTGCCAGCTTCCATCATCATTCCAACTCCCAAACAGTTCCGTTTCCATCATTTTTCCATGATGCCTCACATCCACGAGCTTCGTGCCGCGCCCCGTCATGCCGGACACTTCGTGCGCCTACCGACTGCTTGCCGAACGGCAGGCTCGGCAAGCAGCCGCAGGCTGCACACCATGCCGCCGCCGAAAGGTTCCCGCACAGCAAATACCTGAGCATACGCCCCTCCTTGAAAAGAAATGAATATACAAGCCCCGCGCCGCGCAGCTTGATTTGCAAGAAAAGAGAAATAAAAAGACAGAAGAAGAAAAGACCCAGCCGGAAGGGCGGGCGGCGGAAAAGGCGGAATGCCCCGTTAAAACAAAACGACCCGCGCCGATGCCGTTGGGCATCAGCGCGGGCCGTTCTATGAGATGCGCTGTCCTTGGATGAGGCTAAGCCAGATTTACAATACCCCCCCCTATGCACCTATTCTGGCGGCACAGCGGGGGAGCGCGGCGGTCGCGCGCGTTCAAGACGCGGCCGGGCGTTCCGGCGCATACCGCCGGAGCCGTGCGTCTATATGATGTCAGTCTGATTGAAAGCGCCTCGTCCATGCAGGAAGTATACCACGCCGCGGAACGCATTGCAAGGCAGGCGGCGCCCGCCCCGCGCCAGCCGCTACGAAAGCCGCTCCATCGCCGCCTCCCATTCCTCAGAAAGGCCGTCGAGCAGCGCGGCGGCGGCGGCGACTTCGGACTGCACCTGCCGCGCCTTCTCGCCGTTGGAGTAGACGTCCGGCTCCGCAAGCCGCTGTTCCAGAAGCCGCTTCCGCTCCTCCGCGGCGGCGATTTCCGCCTCCAGACGCTGCACTTCCCGCTCAAGCTTCCGGCGCTCCGCCTGAAGGCGCTTCGACTCCTCCCATGAAAGCCTGCTCGCGGAAGGCGCCGCCTCCGGCTCCGCGGCGGCGCGGCGCTCCGGGACTGCGGACGCGCCCTGCTGCTCCGCGGCAAGCCGCTCCTGATAGTAGCGGTAGCCGCCGGGAAATTCGCGGAACCGTCCGGGCGACAGCTCCAGAACGCGCGTCGCAAGGGCTTCGATGAACCCGCGGTCGTGGCTGACGAACACGACCGTTCCGCCAAAGTCCGTGAGCGCGTCCAGCAGGACGTCCTTGGAATGCATATCCAGATGGTTCGTCGGCTCGTCGAGGACGAGCAGGTTGCACGGACTGAGCAGCAGCTTCAGCAGGGCGATGCGGCTCTTCTCGCCGCCGCTGAGGACGTCGAGGCTCTTGAACACGTCGTCGCCGCGGAACAGGAACGCGCCGAGCATATCGCGCACCTTCGGAATCAGCTCGAGCGGGGCGCACGACTCCACGTAATCGAGGACGGACTGCGCGCCGCAGATGGTTTCCGCGCTGTCCTGCGAGAAGTAGCCCGTCCGTACGCCCTCGCCGGGAACAACCGCACCGGAAAAACCGGCGTCCGCTCCGGCGATAATCCGCAGCAGCGTGGACTTTCCGGCGCCGTTGCGCCCCGCAACCACGAGCCGCTGCCCGTTTTCCAGCGTCAGGTCAAGCCCGTCGATGACAGCGCGCACGCCGTCGTACGACTTCGATACGCCTTGCAGGCGGAGGACGAGCCGCCCGGCATGGGGCGCTGGCGGAAACGAAAAATGAATCTTCTTGAGCGATTCGGGAATTTCAATCCGCACAATCTTGTCGAGCTGCTTCTGCCGCTCCTGCGCCTGCGCCGCCTTGGTCGCCTTGAAGCCGAACCGCCTGATGAAGTCCTCCAGCTTGCGGATTTCCTGCTGCTGCTGCTCGTAGGCGGCGACGAGCGTCTTCAATTCGACGGCGCGCACCTCCTCGTAGTGCGTGAAATTGCCCGGATAGCGCTTCAAGCCGCCGTTGAACAGCTCGTAGACTTCGCGGATCGTCGCGTCCAGAAAGTAGCGGTCGTGGCTGACCAGCAGGAACGCGCCCTTGTAGGCGAGCAGGAACTGCTCCAGCCAGCCGCGCGCCTCCAAGTCCAAATAGTTCGTCGGCTCGTCCAAAAGCAGGACGTCGGGATTCTGCATGAGCGCCTTTGCAAGCGCGATGCGCATCTGCCAGCCGCCGGAAAATTCCTCCGTCCGGCGCGAAAAATCGCCGCGCGAAAATCCCAGTCCGAGCAGGACTGACTCCGCGACGGACGCGAGGCGGTGCCAGCCGCTTTACTCCAGCGCGGAAATCAGCGCAGCCTGCCGCTCCACAAGCGCGGGCGTGTTCGGCGGAAGCTCCTTGAGCTGCGTTCCGATTTCGTCGATGTCATGCTGCATCTCATAGCCGAACTGGAAGGCGCTGTCGGCCTCCTCCATGAGCGTGCGCCCGCGGTGCGTCAGCCCCGACTGCGGCAGATAGGCGATCCGGCTGTCCTTTTCGACGGCGCGGACTCCGCTGTCCGGCTGCACAAGCCCCGCCATGACCTTTATGAGCGTCGATTTTCCGGCGCCGTTCGCCCCGGTGAGCGCCGCCTTGGAGCCGGACTGCAAGTTGACGGAGACGTCCTTCAATATGTCGCGGTCGCCGAACGCCAGCGACACGTTGGAAAACTGAACGAACGCCATCGCTAGTTGTCCTTGCTGAAGAACAGCACGAGCGGGCTCAAGGAGCGCCTCTGAACCGTGCTGTCCGTTATAGCCGCGCCCGAAACATCTTCCAGCCGAAGCCCGTTCTCCTCCAATTTATAGAGGAAGTTGACCTCCCTGTTCATTCCATCGAACAAAAACGTCAGCACGCCGTCATACGCGGCGGAAAGCCCCCGCCCCAAAAAATACTGGACGCGCACCGTTCCCGTATTCTTCGCGGAGGACGGAATGATGGACGACGAAACCAGAAGCCGGTTGTTCGTCCAGGTGAACGAATGGTCTTCCCGCAGCACCAGCGTTCCGTAGCTCGAACTCTTGAAACGCGGGCCGAACATGAAGATCTGCTCGTACTCCGTCTCGCGGCGCGCCAGCTCCGCCTGCACCAGCGCGGCGACATCCTCGTCGATGGCGACCATGTTGTAGTCCACGGGCTTTCCGTTCCTGCCGGTGTACCGAACGACGATGAACGAATCGTTCTTGACCGTAACGGAAATCGGAATATCCCGGAACGCGTACCTGCCCGCGCCATCCTCATCCGCGCCGGTAAAATTCCACACCTCCTGCACGTCCCGGAGCGCCAGCGACAGCTTCCTGCCTTCCGCGTCGAAATGCAAATTCCAACCGGGATTCAGTGCGGAAACGTCGATCCGCCCCGAAGAAATCATCGCCTGATAGGATTCGGGATACCAGACTTTTTCCAAAAATGCCGGAATTCCTTCGTCCTGCGCATCCCCGCCGGCAGGAGCGGCTGGCACGGCGGCGGCGACAGCGGATTCCGCAGAAAACAGCCGCAGGTTGTAGGAGAAGCACCAGCCTTCCGTTCCTTCGGACGTAAGGACGCGCAGCCAGTCGCCCTGCAGCGCCGTCTGGCCGGACATGACCGCCTGGCCGTCCCCCTTGTACAGCACCTTGATGACTTCGTCCTTGCGCAGGCGGTACACCTGCTTCGCCGTGTTCACCGGCTCCGCGCGCATGGGAAGCCCGTCCAACGCGACGGACGCGTACTGATGGCGGTATTCTGCAAGCCGCGCCGCCGTTTTTTCCGCGTTCCGCTTCGACTCCGGCGCCGTCAGCTGCCACAGCGGAACCTCGGCCTTCCCGGAACCAGTTCCGACGACGTACACATGGGAAATATTCGACTTGATGTACACGGGAAGCACCGTTCCGTCCTGAAGCCCCTGCTCGGGCACGTTCCACAGCAGGACGCCGTAGCCCATGACGCCGGAGCAGGACGCGGCTGCCGCAGCAATCAGGCACAGAAGGCATGATTTCAAAACAAAGCACAACGTTCGCATAGTTCGCATGGAATGCAGTCTAGCAGAATCAGGGGAAAAAGTCATCACGGATTGCGGCGCGCTCCGCAGTCCGCGTACTGCCGGCGGCGCGGCCCTCGCTGCCGCCGGCAGTACGGCGGCATTATTCCGCCGCCTCCGTCCAATGCCAGACGTCCGGCTCAAAATCAAGCCGCGCCGAAAACGGCTCTCCGCCATACGTGAACGAAAGGTCAAGCTTCGTGCCGTTTCCGCTGCCGGACAGCGTGTATTCCGCAGTGAACGTGTCGGATTCGTCATCTTCGTTCACGAAAACGATTTTCTTGTCGGATTTGGAGAAGGATTTGAAGGATTTCACATAAAAGTATTTATATGAATTGTTTCCTTCCAGCGTAACAGTTGCCCAGCCAAGCATATTGACGCTTGCCTGTGAAAGTTCCAACGACTCATTTGACGAGCTTCCGTAGCTTCGATACCTGAAACGCGCGCTGTCCTCATCGAACAGCTGATTCAAGTCCAACGTTCCTTCTGCCTTGTCATACGTGTACGAGAACGTCTGCATGAAAGAAAACTCCAATTTTAACGATTCAAAGCCGTCCGCCCTCAATGCGTCAATCTCTTCTTTTGCTTCTGCCAATTTCTCATCAAACCGTTCCTGCGTGATGCTGCCGGCAGCAAGATCTTCCCTCAATTCGGCTTCATAATCCCTCAATGCTGATCCATCGCTACAATAAGCCGCATACTCAGCAAACGAATACAGCCTGCCCTTTATTCCTATTTTTTCGGACGTCCATGACAGTTCCCCGGCATCTGCGTCTACAGAGCACGTATATTGCCATTCTGGTAGAAGCCCGTCGTCCTCATCATCATAGTACCACGTGATCGTCGTGCCGTCGCTTGAAAAGACATATTTTGTACGACTACCTTCAAAAAATGTCTTTCCCTTGAACGGATTGTCGCCGACGCTGGCGGGAAGGTTCACGACCGGGGCGGGAGGGATGTCGCCGTCCGCCGGCTCCGAACAGGCGGCAAGGAAGATGGCGGCAGAGGCCGCGGCCAGAATCAGTCTGCTGGTTTTCATAAAAGCTCCTAGGTGCCGGAGAGGCCCGCTCCCCGGCGGCGCGCTCCGCAGTCCGCGGAACGCCGGTGGTATGCAAGTCCGCACGGCGGACCTGGGTGCGGCCGTCCGCTTCCGGCAGGCGGCGCACGCTTCTTCGTCCGCTCCTTTCCAAGAAAAGCGGACAGAAAACAATGTACCCCCCCCCCGACAACTTTTGTCAAGTGCTTTTTCAAAAACGCGCGGATTTTTCATTCCGAGGCGGGAAGCCGTGATTTGAAGATGGGCGCGCCCCCGCATCCGGAGCGGGATGCGGATTTTTTCTTAAGGAAGGCAATTGAATTCTTGGGGCAATCGATTTAAAATAGTGCGATGAAAAGACTAATTCGGACGGCGCTGTGCGGCGCCGCGCTGCTGTCCGCCTCCTGCGTCACGATGTCCGACTACAATTTCCGGAACATCGACGCCGCGCTTTCGGCCGGAGACTTCGACGCCGCCTATGGAGAATTGGAATCGAACTCCGCTTCCATTTATTCTTCCGCTGACAAGGCGCTCGTACAGCTCGACAAGGGAATCGTCTCGCATTATGCCGCCGCCTACGGACGCTCGAACAGCGAGCTTTCCGCCGCCGAATCCTTGATGGAGCAGTACAGCGCGCTCAGCATTTCGCAGGCCGCGGCGTCCGTTCTGGTGAACGACACCATCATCGACTACAGCGGAGATCCGTACGAAGACATCTACACGAACATATTCATGGCGCTCAACTACCTCAAGCTGGGGAATTTCGACGACGCGTTTGTGGAAATCCGCCGGTTCGACATCAAGCTCAAGGAGATCACTTCACAGTACCAGGCGGCGAGCGAATCCCAGAAAAAGCAGCTCGCGGCGGACGCAAAATCCGTTCCGGCAGTCAAGCTGGAATTCCACAATTCGGCGCTGGCACGGTATTTGAGCCTCCTCAACTACCGCACGGAAGGCAGGCTGGATTCAGACCGCGTCTACTACAACAAAATCAGGGA
>CAMWPF010000033.1 GCA_947176045.1 uncultured Treponema sp.
CTCAAGATTCTTCCGGACTTCCAGCGGCGGAACGGGAACGTCATGGACGACTCCGCGGATCCGCACGGGAATCGAAGGAAGACAGACGGCGCCCGCTTCAGAACACCGCAGGCGCAGGGAAACGAGCGTTCCGCCCTCCGCGCCGGCGCGCCGCTCCTGCTGCAAGGAGACGAACGCAACACCGTCCGGCAGCGGCGGCAGCGAAACCGACACTTCGTCCGGCGGAACGGCGGGAATATGCAATTCGAGGACGAATTCCGAGCCGCTGTAGATTGCTTCCACGGCGGAAAAGGACAACAGCGCGGAACGCGCGCCGTCCGCAGGAACGATGTCCGCCGGCTCCTGCGGGAAAACTGCCGCCGCCAGCAAAAGCTGCACGGCAGCGGAAAAATGCCGCCTCAATAATCGGATGCGGAACCAGACTGTTCCTGCTGCTCGCTGCTCTTCCATTGCTTTTGGTCGTTCTCCTTGATCAGTTCAAAAATCGCCTGCTCCAGCGCCGAAGCGCCGCCCGCCGCAGGAAGCTGGGCGGCGGATGATTCCTTCGACCGCCGGTCTTCAGAAACCTTCAGCTGGGAAAGCTCCAAATTGATCTTCGCGTCGATTTGAGTGCCGTCGGCTTCCAGCGCCTTCTTGAAGCATTCCACGGCGCGCCCGGAATCTCCCGCCCGGTCAGCGCAGATTCCCAGATTGTAAAACGCCGCGTAGCGCACTGCCTGCGGCGCGTCCGCAGGAATCTGGTTGAACCGAAGCTCCGCCGCGCGGCATTCATCTTCCGCAAGGTACGTCGAAGCCAATCCGTACAGCGCGTACGAAAGCAGCTCCCCGTCGCCGTCCTCAGCCGCGTCGCAGGCGGCCTGCAAGAATCCGGCGACCGCGGCGTCATACTGGCGCCGATGATAGCTCCATGAACTGAACAAGATCGCCTTCGCGCCGTCAAAGCGCGCGCCGCACGACGAGAGCGCGGACGCCAGCACGAACACCGCCAGAACCGACGCTCCGCCGCGCAGCCTTTTCCGCACCGCCCCGGCATCTGCTTCCGAAACCAAGACGCCGCACGCAAAGAACAGCAGGGACAGCCACAAAAACAACGGATGGCGCGGAACCGGCACACTCTCATACGCCGCGGAATTATTCCCGGCTTCCGGAGACGCATCCTTCGGAAACGACGCGTCAAGCACGGACAGCGCGGAGCCGGCATCCATCGAATCGACATACTGAACGACGGCGGAACGCCCCCTCCGCGCGGCGGCGCCGTTCATGGCAGCCTCCGCCGCCCCGCGCATCTGTTCCGCGCGGAGCGCCGTATGCACCGCCGTCCTTCCGTCCCCGGCAAGCACCTGCGCGCCCTGCTGCGAGCCGAATCCGATGAGGCAGACGGAAACGCCGCGGCGGACGCATTCCGCAAGCGCCGGAGAAAGCTCCGCGTCCGTCTCATCCCCGTCCGTGAACACCCAGATGACGTTCGCCAGCGGCGAACGCTCCGGAAACGACTTGAGCGCCGTCAGAATTCCCTTGCCGAGGCTCGAGCCGGACGACGACATCATGCCCGGCGAAAGCGTCTCCAGCAGCCCGCCGACGACCGCCTTGTCTTCAGTCAGCGGAACGACGACAATGCCTTCGCCTTTGGCAAGCGTCACGGAAACGCTGGAATCAGGAAGCTGTGAAAGCAGCAGGGATGCGTACTGCTCCGCGGCACGAAGCCGCGTCATCCCGCCCGCCGCGTCCGCCGCGTTCATGCTGTAGGAAATATCGAACACAAACGAAACCGCCGTTCCCGACTTCTGCACCGGCGCAAGGCGGACGCCCCACGAAATGCCAGCATACGCAAGGACGAGCATCGTCCACGCCGCCGACCAGAACGCGCCGCGCAAAAGCAGGATCCGCGGCAGCTTCCAAAGCCGCGCCATTTCTGGAACTAAGGCGCGCCCGGCGGAAGTCCGCGGAATGCACCGCGCGACACGCCGGATCCGCAGGGCAAGGCAGGCTCCGGCAGGAATCAAAAGCAGCAGTCCGAAAAACGCAGCCGGACGTCCGCACATCCAATTCATACTATATACACTCCTGCAAATACAGCCGCTTGACAAGCCATGAAAGCGCGAACAAAATTCCGGCGGCAAGGACGAACCGGTCGTAGAAATCGATTTCCGTCGTCTTTGTACGGTACGTCTGCGCGGTATGCTCCGCCCGGCTGATGACCGTCAGCGCAAGCGACAAGTCGGCGAGCGTCTGAATTTCAAAATACCGGCCGCCGCCCAGCTGAGCGATGCGGCGGAGCGATGAGGAATCGAAGGAAGAATTCAAAAAGCCGGAATACACCGTCCCCGTCTCGGGATCCTCATATTCAATCGGAACCGAACCGCTCGTCCCGATTCCGAGCGTATAGACAGTGATGTTGCGCTTCGCCGCAAGCGCCGCGGCGGTGTCCGGATGGATTGCCCCAGCATTGTTCTCGCCGTCCGTCGCAAGGACGACGCATTTTTTCGGAGCGGAAGACGAAATCAAATGGTAGACCGCCGTGCTCAGCCCCGTTCCCAGCGCCGTCCCGTCTCCGAGCGAGCCGATCGCGATGCCGTCCAGCCGCTCCAAGAACACATCGCAGTCAACCGTCGGAGGAACCACAACCGCCGCATCGCCCGCCATCGCCACAATGCCGAACGACGCGCCCGGATTCGACTCCACCAGCGAACGAAGCGAACGCTTCGCCGCGTCCAGCCGCCGTCCGCCCGCAATGTCCGCCGCCGCCATCGACGGACTCACGTCCAGCACGAACATGACGTCCGTTCCGCGGGACGTGTAGACGCGCTCCTGATGATAGACGGCCGGCTCCGCGAGCGCGCCGACGCCCGCTGCAAATCCGGCGGCAAACAGCGCCGACGCGAGCCGGGAGGCGAACCTGCGGACAGCGCCGTTCCATGAAAACGAGCCGCCGTTCCAGTCGGAAAGCGTCAGCGGAAACGCTGCGCGCGAAAAAATCCCCAGACGGCGGAGCGCCGCGAAGCCGGGAACCGCGAGCAGCAGGAGGAACGCGGCAGGATTTTGGAATTCAAGCATCCGCGCCGCCTCCTTCAAAGCCGCGGATGAACTCCTCCGCGGACGCAATCAGTCCGTCCCGCTCCCCGCCATGCAGCGCGGCGGCATACTGCTCGCGCGGCTCGCGCCGGGAATCGATGGAATTCCGCGCAAAACGGACGTAGTCGGCGCGCAGGAACATCCGCTGCAAGGCCTCCGTCCGCTCCAGCGCCGCGCCGTCCAGCAAGCCTCCGAACGCTTCGTCGAATACGCCGGGAAGCTCCGGCGCCGTCACGGCGGAAAAATCCCGTCCGAAACGGACGGAGCTGTAGTTCCGCAAAATCCGCACCAACGTCCCGCAGAATTCCGCGTCGTCAATCCGCGACGCGCCTTTTTTCAACGTCCGGAGCGCCTTCCGCGCGGCCCTCGCGTTCCGGGCGCACTTCCGCAAAAAGCGCCGCCGGCGCACCGCCGAAACGAGCGCGGCGCGGCTTCCCGCAAGCTTGAAAAGCAGCGCGGCCGCCGCAATCAAAAGCACGGCCAGTCCGTACACCGCGTACACAGTCCCCGGAACAAGCAGCGGCGCTGCGGGCGGACGAAGCCCGGCCGTTCCGTCCGGCGGAAGGATCGAGCTGACTTCGACAGGCTGGAAGACGACCTCAAACGGAGCCGCATCCGCGCCGAGGGCGGCGGCCACATCCAGGGACGGAATTTCCAACGCGCCCGTCCGCCACGGAACAATCGTCAGCACAATGGAATGCGCCGCCCCGTCGCACAGCAGCCGCGCGTCCTTCAGTGAAAAATCATCGTTTTCGGCGGGAAACGGCAGCGAATCCGCCGGAAGGATCCATTCGCCGCGCTCCGGACCGTCCGCAAGGAAATCGATACGGGAATGAAGGACGACGCGGACTTCCGCCGTATCGCCGACGAACACCGTCTTCGGAACGACCAGCTGGGAACCGCCCGCCTGCGCGGACAACGGCAGCATAAAGAGGGCGGCGCATGAAATCCGCAGAATCATCCGGCGCACGGCTCACCGTCCCGCCGTCTGCGGACGGCCTTTCACTGCGAAAAACGCGGACAGCGCGCGGAACGAGTCATCTTCGGTGGAAAGCGAAAGAAATCCGGCGCCATGCCGAAAGCAGAAATCCTGAATCCGCGACGCCTTCCGCCTGTCGAAGTCGCTCCATGCGGCCCTGCACGGCGCGGAATTCGTCGGAAGCACCGTCCGGACGCCCGTCTCGCCGTCAATGCAGGGCAGCGCCCCGGCCTCCGGCAGCGCCGCGTCCGAAATCCGCACCGCGACAGCCTCGTTCTTTTGGGCGAGCAGGCGGAACGGCTCCTCCCATCCCGCGCTGCGGAAATCCGACAGGACGAACACGACGGCGTGGTTCTTGAGGAGCCGCGCCGCGCCGGCAATCGCATTTCCCAAGACGGAGCCGCTTTCGATGCGGGACGCCTCGTCAAGCCGCGACAGCAGGAGCATCGTCCGATTTCTGCCGGATTCCGGCGCGCAGGAAAAGCCGATCGCGCCGTCAAAAAAAACAGCGCCGACCGGACTGCCGTTCCATTCCGCGGCGAGCGTCAGGAGCGCGGCGGCTTCCGCGGCGGCCTCGTATTTCGTCCGCGTTCCGCCGCCGACAAACATGGACGCAGAGCGATCCACAATCAAAAACAGCTGGAGCTCCCGCTCCTCCTCGAACAGCTTGACGAACGGCCGTCCCATGCGCGCCGTCACGTTCCAATCGATGGCACGGACGTCGTCGCCGCGCAGATACTCCCGCACCCCGCAGAAATCCACGCCCTGCCCGCGGTACAGCGAGCGGAATCCGCCGAGCTTCATGCTCTCTGCAAGCGACGCCGCAGTCAGGCGCAGGCAGGCGGCCTTTTTTGAAAGGGTTTCGTGGGAGCCGGACAGAAGATTCCGCATCACATTCCTTCCTCTGCGGACTTATGGAAGCGGAACAAAATCAAGGATCTTTCCGATGATTTCATCGGCTCCGACGCCGTCCGACGCCGCTTCATACGAGAGCACCAGCCGGTGGCGGAGCACAGGAAGCGCGACAGCCTTGATGTCCTCAGGAAGGACGAAGGAGCGCCCGGCGAGCAGCGCCGTCGAACGCGCGCATTGCAGCAGCGAAATTCCGGCGCGGGGAGACGCGCCCAGCGCAATATAGCGCGTCACATCGTGTTCCGAAGCGCGCCCCGCAGACGGACGCGTTACCGACACGATTTTCACGATATATTCCGCAATCGCGTCGTCGCAGACGACCGCCGGCACAAGCGACTTGAACAGCTTCAAGTCGGCGGCGGAAAGCGCGCGCGCCACAGGGATTTCCGCCGCGCGCCCCATCGTCTTGACAATCTGAACCTCTTCCTCCGCAGACGGATAGCCGACGACCAGCTTCATGAGGAAGCGGTCAAGCTCCGCCTCCGGCAAGTTGTACGTCCCTTCCTGCTCGACAGGATTCTGCGTCGCAAGTACGAAGAACGGCTCCGCAAGCTTGTACGATTCCTCGCCGATTGTAACCTGCCGCTCCTCCATCGCCTCAAGCATCGCAGACTGCACCTTCGCCGGGGCGCGGTTGATTTCATCAGCCAGAACGACGTTCGTAAAGATCGGCCCCTTGCGGACGGAAAACGCGCCCTTGTTCGGCTCGTACATCAACGTTCCGGACACATCGGCGGGAAGCAGATCCGGCGTGAACTGAATCCGCTTGAAATCCAATCCTGAAATTTCGGAGAACGTCCTGACCGCCAGCGTCTTCGCCAGTCCCGGAACGCCTTCCAAAAGGACGTGCCCGCCGGCAACCAGCGCCGTCAAAATTCCGTCAACCAGACGTTCCTGTCCGACAAGCCGCTTCCGCGCCTCCGTCCGGCAGCGCTCCGCAACTGCGCGGCAGCGCTCCAGCTCTTCCGCACCGATATTCTTTTCTTCCATTGTAAATCCCGTCCTCGCCAGCGCAGAACTTTTTTCTTTGACGAATTGACAACGAACTCTCAATTCAGAATAATTTATGTTACCATGTTAAACCCTTTAGCACAAGAATTAAACGAGACACTCAAAGGAACTTCCGCGGAAGCGCTTTTTTCGGACTTGGGAAGACGGATGTACTTCCCGAACGGAATCATTTCACAAGGCGCGGAGGCGAAAAAAAACGCCCGCATCGCGAACGGCACCATCGGCATGACCGTCATCGACGGAACGCCCGCCATCCTTCCGTCCGTCCATAAATACATCCCGGAGCTGACTTCCCGTGAAATTGTCGCCTATGCGCCGACAGCCGGACTTCCAGAACTGCGGGAAATATGGAAATCAATGATGATCCGCAAGAATCCGTTGCTCGCGGACAAAAGCATATCGCTGCCGGCCGTCGTGCCGGGACTCACCGCAGGGCTTTCCTACATCATGGACTTGTTCGTCGACGCGGAGAAGCCGATGCTCGCGTCCTGCCCGTCATGGGACAACTACGTCCTCATCGCGGAGGCGCGCCGCGGCGCAGAATACCACCAGTTCACCATGTTCGACGGCGGAAAATTCAACCTCGCAGGATTGGAGGAGGCGGTCAAGGCCGAAGCAGAACGGTACGGCTCAGTGCGCATCATCCTCAACTTTCCGCAGAATCCGTCCGGCTACAGCCCGTCATCCGCCGAAACCGCGGAACTCTGCCGGATTATCAAGGAGGCCGCCGAAAGCGGCGCAAAGCTGCTCGTCATCAGCGACGACGCCTATTTCGGGCTGAACTACGAGGACGACATCGAAAGCCAGTCGCTGTTCGCCCACATCGCGAACCTGCACGAGAACGTGCTCGCCGTCAAGGCGGACGGTCCGACAAAGGAAGACTTTGTGTGGGGATTCCGCTGCGGCTTCCTCACGTTCGGCTGCAAGGGCTTCACGGACGCGCAGTACGACGCGCTCGTCAAAAAGCTCATGGGCGTCATCCGCTCCTCCGTCTCCTGCGGCGCGACGCCGTCCCAGGCGATCCTCCTGCGCGCCTTCCAGCACCCGGAAAACGACGCGGAAAAAGCGGAATTCCGCCGCGTTCTGGAAGCCCGCTACAAGCGGGTGCGCGCGTTCGTCGACTCCCATGAATCCGACGCCGTGACGCCGCTTCCGTTCAATTCAGGATACTTCATGAGCCTCCAGACGGACGGAATCGACGCCGAGCAGCTGCGCAAGAAGCTGCTTGCAGACTACGGAATCGGAACTGTCTCCATCGACAGCCGGACGCTCCGCGTCGCATTCAGCAGCATCGACGAAGACAAGATTGAAACCGTATACGAAGACATCTACCGCGCCGCAGGAGAACTGAAGCGTGGCTGAAAAAATCATCCGCCGCCTGCTGGCCGCCGCGCTCATCGCGCTGGCCGCCGCGGCAGCGGCGGGCTGCTCGGCAAAAACGGAAAGGCGCATCGTCATTTGGGCGGACAACAGCGAATTCGCCCCGTACATCGAACTGTTCAACGAGCAGCACGCGTCAAAGGCGGTGCTCGTCTACAAGGAAAACCTTTCGACCGCCATTCCGGCGGCGTCCGACGAGCTGCAGCCGGACATCATCGTCGGCTCATGGCTCCGCAACGAGCGGACAAAGCGCACGTTCAAGCCGGCCGACTACCTGTTCGACAGGAACATCCTTTCCGCTTCCGACTTTTATTCCATGCTGTTGGAAGCCGGACGGATCGGAAGGCGCCACTATTTGATTCCGGTCAGCTTCAACCTTCCGGCGGTCATTTTTTCCACGGATAACGAGGAATTCATCGAAGGCAGCTACATGATTTCCTTGGAGCAGCTGCGGAAGGCGGGCGCCGCCTACAACAAGAAAAATGCGAAGGGCGCGTACACGCGGATCGGCTTTGCGCCGCAGAGCAGCGATGAATTTTTATACCACGTCGTCAAAGTATCGGGCGCAGACTTCAAGGAATCCAAAAACACGCTGTTCACGTGGAACGAAGACGCGCTTGAAGAATCCATCCGCAATCTAAAAGAATGGATTTCCACGGAAAACACCTCCGTCCAGACGGAAAGCGACTTCGTCTACAAATATCTTTCCGTCAAGGACGACAAGCGCGTCCTCTCCGGCAGGACGCTGTTCGCCTACATGACGAGCGACAAGCTGTTCCAGCTTTCTTCCGAACAGCTTGCGAAAATCGACTTCCGCTGGCTGCAAAACAACAACTCCATCACGGTGGACGACTCTATGCCGATGATGGGCATAGCGCGCCACGCGAGGAATACGTCCGGCGCCACGGAATTCATTTCGTGGTTCTTCAAGGCGGAGAGCCAGCAGCTGATCCTTGACAGGAAGGCGGAGCTGAATTTGGACACCTCGGGATTTGGAATCGCCGGCGGATTTTCCGCAGTGCGGAAAGTCAATGAATACGTGCTTCCGGCGTTCTATACGACGCTGCTTTCAAACATTCCGCAGGCGGATTCGTTCATCGTCTCCGAAAAGAAGACGTCCCGCTGGGAAAAAATCAAGCAGAACGTCATCATTCCGTACATCAAGGAATCGATCGCCGCGCCGGAAGGCAGAAAGGTCATGCCGATTGCTGAACGCTTCGCCGAATGGAAGAAGCTTGGCTTCAACTGAAACCGCCGGAACGGCGCCCTCCTGAAAAATCTAAACTTTTCCCTCACGCTTCCGATAAATAAATAGGTATATTTCATCAGGAGGCGTCTATGTCCATTTCCATCAATTCTGCATACGGAACGGCAGTCTCCGGAGATGCCGGAGGAAAGCTGTACGTCCCTGTCAACCGGTCTGTACTCATATATTCGCATTTCGACCATGTTTCCGGCTTTGCCGCGCAGCGCGGACAAAGCGGCGTCTCAATCGCGAAGATCAAAATCTTGAACACCTTGATCGACCATCTTTCCGCAGTCAAGGCGAAGGAAATTCCGAATGCCGCCAATTCCTCGCCGGAACAAGTTGACGCGCTCATCGAACAGTATCAGGCGCAACTGCACCATGCAGTCAAATCCGCCGAGACGCTCCCGTACCAGCTTTCCGACGCGCGGATGGAAGCCGGAACATTGTTCAGCATCAGCGCATAAGCAGTGGACAGCGGAACGGCGCGCCGATGTCCGCCGCCGGACGCTCAAACATTGAATTTGAAGAACAGCACGTCGCCGTCCTGAACGACGTATTCCTTCCCTTCAACGCGGTATTTGCCCGCCTCCTTGATTTTCTGCTCCGAACCGTATTTTTTCAAATCGTCGATTGTGTACGCCTCCGCCTTGATGAAGCCCTTCTCGAAATCCGTATGGATGACGCCGGCGGCCTTCGGCGCAGTGTCGCCCGCATGAATCGTCCATGCGCGGCACTCGTCCGCACCGCCCGTAAAGAACGTCCGCAGCCCCATCAACTGGTAGGCCGTGCGTGCGAGCGACGCAAGTCCTGATTCGGACAGCCCTGCCGCCTCCATGAATTCCGCGCGCTCCGCCGCCTCCGAAATGTCCGCCAAATCCGCCTCGAATTTTCCGCAGATGACGACGACTTCCGTATGCTCAGCCGCGGCGATCTTCCGTACCGCCTCGACGTATGCATTCGTTCCGGCGGCGATGGACTCTTCGTCGATGTTCGCAACGTAGAACGTCGGCTTCATCGTCAGCAGGAACATATCCCGGACGGCGAGCGACTCTTCGTCAGTCAGCGCTGCAAGGCGGGCGCACTTTCCGTCCTCCAGAAGCGGCTTGATTTTTGCGACGGCGCTCGTCCATGACGCCAGCTTCTTCTCCTCTTCCTTGCCCATCGCGCGGATCGTCTTGGTGACTTTTTCCTGCCGCTTGCGGATGGTCTCCAAATCGGCGAGCGCAAGCTCCATGTTGATGGTCAGAATGTCGCTTTCCGGGTCGACCGCCGCCTCGACGTTGGCGCTTTCGCGCACGTGCATGATGTCGGGATTGTCGAAGCAGCGTACGACGTGCGCGATGCACGCCGTCTCTCGGATGTTCGCCAGAAACTGGTTGCCGAGCCCTTCGCCCTGCGACGCGCCCTTGATGAGTCCGGCAATATCGACGAACTTTACAGACG
>CAMWPF010000034.1 GCA_947176045.1 uncultured Treponema sp.
GTCCTTGTACTTCGCCTGAATGCTTTGAACCTGCGGCTGCATCTCCTGCATCTTCAACGTCGACATCGACTGCTTCTTTGTGAACGGGAACATCGCCAGCTTCAGCAGAATCGTCATCAAAATGATTGAAACGCCCCAGTTCGGAATCAGCTTGTACAGGATTTCCATAATCCATTTTAAAATGGTCTCCAGCCAGCTGAGCCAGCCGCTCGACTGCAAGCATTCAGTCAGCTTCAAGCCGCCGAGACTCCAGCCGTTGTTTTCGGCGACATTGTAGATTTTCAAATCCTTTTCGTTCCGCGGGCCGAAGTACAGATAGTACGAATCCGAACTATCCTGTCCGTCTACAGGCTTCCGCACAAGGATTGCCTGGGCGTTCGCATAATCGTCCACTTCAACCAGCGTCGAATAATACGTAAATCCCATTTCCGCGGCGTCTTCAGGAATGACAAGCTCCACGAAATATTTTCCCGCAATGCCGTTCCATACATATTCCTTGTTGTACGATTTGAACTGCCGGGCGCTGATGACCTGCAGCTTCGCCTTGCTTCCATTGAAAGAAACGAACTGCCGGTTTTCATATCTGTTGAATTTCGGATTGAAGTGCGGGCCGATTTGCGGAGATGTCCGAAGCGTATAGCCGGCATCACCGACGCAGATTGTTCCATCTTCGTTCTCGCTGTGAATCAGCACGTCCAGCTTGAACATATAATCGTCTGGAAGGAACGTGTACTTTTTGCCCAAAATGAATCGGTTTTCCGTCCCGTCGTCATTCTCCACAGAAAGCCGCTTTGTAAACAAGTAGGTATAGTCGTCTATTTTTTCAACATGGAACAATTCGTTGACAATCGGAGCGCCTGCCGCACCGAATGAAAGGGCGCATGCCCTGTTCGTCGCGGAAACATTGTCTGCCATTTGGACGCCTTCATTTGTCTCCACATCAATATGATTCTTCAGCTTGTAGCTGATGATGTCGCCGCCCCGGTTGGTGAGCACGACCTCCGCCTTTTCTGTCTGAATTGTTACCAGCTCTTCTTCAACAGTTTCCAACCCTTCGGCATTCTGCATGGATATGCCGACGCTTTTTACAGCTTCTCCAGACTCATCAAATCCTTCCGAATCCGACGCATCATAATCCTCATGCTGTCCGGCAGCACTGGACTGCTGCGGATTGTATGAATTCGGAAATAAAATCGGCTGTAAAACAAACGAAGCTATGACGACAAGCGTCGAAAGGACAATCGCAATAATTGTATTTTTATTCATCTGCTTCTCCATAATTATGGAACAGGATCATACCCGCCTTTTGAATACGGATTGCACCGCATAATTCGTTTCACCGTCAAAAATACGCCTTTTCCAGGTCCGTACTTTGCAATTGCTTCCAGCGCATATTGGGAACACGTCGGCGTGAACCGGCAGCACGCCGGAAACAACGGCGAAATGTATTTTTGATACGCACGTATAAAAAAACAAAAGACTGTGATGAAAAAAGCCTTCATCCTTTCAGCAATCCTGCTTTTTTAAACAATGAATGAAATTGAACACATCGCGTGCTGAACGAGTCATTTCCAGAATACACCAACAGCAACATATCGTATCCGGTGTTCAGATGTGTTTTTGCTAGACGATAGACTTCACGGCTGTACCGCTTCGATAAATTCCTTTGCACCGCGTTGCCGTATCCGCGCGGCAAAGGAAAACCAACTCTGTTTGTTTCCGTGCCATTTTTCATAAAGAAAATTTTAGCTCCGGAAACACTTGCTTTTTCTCCGTTCTTGAACAGCTTTTTAAAATCAACAGGATTTTTTATTCGTTCGGAACGCTTAAAATTTCCTGTCTTCATCAAAGCTGCTTCCATTCCTTGAATTGAATGTCAATAAGGCTTCTTTTCGTCAGAAACAGTAAGCTTCTTTCTGCCTTTTGCACGCCTGCGGGCAAGAATTTTCCGTCCGCCCTTTGTCGCCATGCGGGCTCTGAAACCAAATTTTCTATTGCGCTTTACTTTGCTCGGTTGATATGTCCGTAACATGAACGATACTCCTTTCCTTAGTTTCCATATTTATGTTGAAATAACAAATGGCAAAATATAGTATCAGAATATATCATTTATTCTTATTTTTCGTCAACAGACTTCTTTTTATACTGTCGAATTTCTCTTGAATTTCCGGCGAAAGACTTGCATTTTCACTCTGCTGTGCTTCCGGCGATCCGTATTTTTCCAGAATTTTACCTTCAGCCTCCATTTCCTGCATAAGCTTCTGCCTTCCTTGGCTCAACTGCGCGTCATAATCTACGTTGTGAAGCACCGAATTGCTGCCTTTCAGCCGGAAGGCGAGGGAAGTGATGTTGAATTCCGGCACATACATCTTCAATCCCTTCTTGATGAATCCAGAATGCATTTGCAGCAGTTGAATCCAGCCGGAATGGTCGGCTTCAATCATGAGGACTCCGTTTTTCAAATCGGCAATCTGCGTATGTTCGTACACATTTTCACCGCAGCCGTTGATTTTCGTAATGATTTTCTTCCAAATAGAGAACAGCTTGTTGTTCTTTTGAACTGTCGATTTTTCAATGTGTGCGAATGTTTCCAATATCATATCGGAACAAGAAATGACGTCATATTTTTTCATTCCATTCTCCATTTTCGATATGATATACGCGCGTGCCGTCCCGCTTGTACCGGTCGTACGGCTCTCCCGGAAGGAACGTACAGAACAACTGCTCATATTCAGGAAGCATCGCCGTAAGCCTTTGCCGCTTGTTCGGATCCAGCTCCAGCATGACGTCGTCCATCAGCAGAACCGGCTTGATTCCTGTGATGCGCGTGTAGTATACCGCCTGCGAAACGCGCAGAAGCAGCGCAATCAGCCGGCATTGTCCGGTAGAAGCGTTGGGAACGAACTGCCGTCCGTCCTTCACGAAGATGACTTTATCTCGGTGCGGCCCGCTCATTGTCGTCATCATAACTGCATCTTGCTCCCGCTTCGACTTGAGCAGTCCGACGATGTCTTCCACATTGGGAAACCGCGTCCCTACTTCCTGCTTGATTTCCTTCCACGACGGAATGTACACAATTGAAACGCCTGCAATTCCTGAAATTTCTTCGTACAGCTTTCCGAAAATCTGATTGAACTGGAAGATCGCATTCTTGCGCTTCTTTTGAATTTCGACTCCTTTCTGCGCAAGCTGAACGTCATACACATCCAGCATTTCAAGCTTCGATTCCTTCAAAACTACATTGCGCGTCTTCAAAATCTTTCGGTACGCGCGCAAATCGTCAATGTACAGCCCGTCGTACATTGTCAGCGACTGATCCAAAAAAAAGCGGCGGCACTCCGGCTCGCCGGTCGCAAACCTCATATCGTCGTGGCAGAAAAGGACGCACGGAATCGTGTTCACCAGCTCTTTCCTGTCTCGGATCCGCTTTCCATTTTTTTCAATCGATTTCTTGCCGTCTTCATATACGACGGCAATTTGCTGGACGTTCTTGCTTTCATTGCTATACAACGAACTGACACGGAAGCCGCTGTTTCCATACGTGACAATCTGCGAATCTGTATGCGTCCGAAACGACGAGCCATACGACGAATAATACAACGCTTCCAAAATGTTCGACTTTCCCTGACCATTTTCGCCGACAAAATAAATCTCCTTCGCCAGAAAATCTATTTTGCCGTTCTTCAAATTGCGGAAGTTGTATAATGAAAGCGAAAGGAACGGCATCAGTTCGTGATGTTCATCGGCATGATGATATGGAAATAGTCTTCCGCCGGTTCGGGACGCATTGTAATCGCCTTCATCGGCTCCGTGAATTCAAAGACAATGTTCTCGCTGCCGCAGTTCTTCAACGGCTCCGAAACGTACCGATGGTTCAGCGCAATCGTCACTTCCTCGCCGTCATATCGGCATGGAATTTCCTCGTCCGCCGTTCCGATTTCCGATTCAGGAGAGATCAGCGTCAGCGTTCCAGGAGAAATCTTGAAAAGAATCCGGCTGACCTTCTTGTCGATCATGATTTCCGTACGCCGCAGCGCAGATTCCAAATCCCCCTTGTTCACTTGAAACGAATAAGACTGCTGCTCAGGAATGACCTTCTGGTAGTTCGGATACTGCCCATCAATCAGCTTCGACGAAAATTCGTAATTGCCGAAACGGGCAAAAATCAGCTTGTCAACGATTGCAAGCGAGATGGTTCCTTCATCGGAGGCATTCTTCAAAATGCACTTGAGGATTTTTGTCGGAACAATCGCCGGAGCAAAATCAAATCCCGAAATCAAGTCCTTTTCAATAAAGGAAAGGCGGCGCGCGTCCGTGGAAACCATCACGAGCTTGTCGTCTTTTTTTGTAAGGTAGACGCCGGTCATAAAGAACCTGTCCTGATTTTCAGAAACAGAGAAAATCGTCTGCTGGATCATTTCCTTAAATTCCTTGGAAGAGAATTCAAAGAACGGAACATCGTTCGCCGCCGGAATTTCTGCAAATTTTTCGCTAGCGATGCTCTTCAGCTGGAATTTTATCTTCTTTGCAATCGGCCGGATGGTTACCTTTATGTCCTGCTGGTCGAATTCAATTTCACCGGAAGGCGACGATGAAAGGATGCTCATAAATTTGTCGCAGAAAATGGTCGTGCTTCCTTCTTCCGTGATGTCGACAGGAATCTGCGTGATGAAGTTGACGGAAGTGTCAGACGCCTTTATAGTGAGCGTGCTGTTTTCTGCAATCAGCAGGACATTGGAAAGTATTGAAATAGGACTTTTGTTTGTGATGATTTCCTGCGCAATGGCGACTTCCTTCATCATTGCGTCTCTGTCGAATGAAAATTTCATAGAATTGCTCCTTGCTTTGTCTGGATTTTGTAAGGCTTATATGGTTCACTAAATTTATTGAATTTATAAATTCAGTAATAATAATAGTAAGAATGTGTTTAAAGTGGAAAAGCGTTTCAAATCGTTGCTTTGCTTTAAGTTGTGAAGTTTACAACTTAAAAGCGCCTTGCCACTTTAAATGCACATATCCACAAAATTTATGAAAAATGCCGTTTTATGCACAATGCATCCACACCATTTTATCATATTATGAACAATTTTGTCTTTATTTTTTGCACTCCTTGATTTCCTTGATCATCAAGTTGATTTTTGAACGCAACGACGGATCAGTTTCAATCTTTTTGCTGATGTTGTCGTATGCGTGCATGATGGAGGAATGATCTCTTCCGCCGAATTCATTTCCAATGTCCGTGAATGTGTATTCTGTCAGTTCCCGCGTGATGTACAAGGCTATATGCCGTGGAACGACATATTTTTTGTCACGCTTCTTTCCTTTCAATTCCTGGACGGTAATCTGGTAGTTGTCTGCGACGACTTTTTGAATGTTTCCAATTGAAACGTTTCCTGCTGTCGGCGCGCTGTAAATGTCTTTCAAAAGATATTGCGCCGTTTCAATTGTCAGCTTGCTGTCGATGAATTCAGAATATCCGAGAATTTTGTTCAGCGCGGATTCCAAGTCGCGGATGTTCGTCTCCACCGTTCTGGAAATATAGTCGATAATTTCGGATGGAAGCGATTTTTTTTCAATTTCGAGCTTCTTATACAAGATTGCCCGCCGGGTCTCATAGTTCGGAGGCTGCAAGTCGAGGCACATGCCGCTTCCCAATCTGCTGATGAGGCGGTCTGCCATATTTTGAATTTCGCGGATGGGGCGGTCGCAGGTGAACACCATTTGCGCCTTGTTTTTATGCAGCGCTTCAAATGTATAGAACAATTCGTCCTGCGTTCCTTCTTTTCCTTGCAGAAAATGAATGTCGTCCAGCAGAAGGACGTCCAAATTCCTGTACTTTGATTTGAATTTTGACTGAGTCTTTGTTACCAGCGAGTTTGTAAAGTCGTTGGTGAACGATTCTGCTTGGATATAGCATATTTTTTTTCCGCTGCCATATTTATTTGCGATTGCGTTTCCGATTGCCTGCATGAGGTGCGTCTTTCCCAGTCCGACGCCGCCGTAGAATAAGATTGGATTGCGTTCGCCAGGATTTTCCGATGCGGAGACTGCGACGTTGTATGCGAATGAATTTCCTTCGCCCGAAATGAACGAATCGAACGTGTACTTTTCGTTGAGCGTGTTGTTCTTATATCCGGCAGCCGGACGTTCTGCAGATTTCAATTCGTAGTGCTGGAATTCATATTTTGGTTCCGTGCTTTTTTGATTTGCGGCGTCGGAATGAGACGGCGAGGCAGGTTCCTGCAAGGAGCTGCCAGAATCTGCGGAGGAAATCAACGAATTTCTGATGAGCGGCTTGATTTCAATCGTGTTGGATCCGATGAGCTGTTCTATTTTTTCGTTTATTCTTTTTATGTTGCCTTTTTTGACCATTGATTGCCATAAAAAATCGGAAGCAACGGAAACGGTGATGGAATTGATGTCGTCTTCTATGTATTCCATATTGAACCAGAGCTTGAATTCTGATTCCTGTCCGTTTTTTTTATATTCGTCGTGGATCTGCTTTATTGCTTCGTTCCATACTTCTTTGTAGTTCTGCTCGCTCATGATGGGGATTATAAACTGCCTTTACTTTTTTTATCAATACAAGTATACTCAAAAATACGCCTTTACTTTTTCGATGAGATGAAAGGAATGCTGTTCCGGCGTTCTGCATCGGAATCGATTGTATATATTTTGTCTGCAAATAAATGTATCGAAAAGCAGTTTCGTTCAAGGAAAATCCATATGTCTGCAACGTATGATGCCGGTAATATCCAAGTATTGAAAGGTCTGGAAGCTGTCCGAAAGCGTCCGGGCATGTATATTGGTTCGACAGGTCCGAAAGGACTCCACCATCTTGTATATGAGGTCGTCGACAACAGCATTGACGAAGCGATGGCTGGATTTTGCGACACCATTACAGTCGCGTTGGAAAAGGACGACATTGTCCGCGTCGAGGACAACGGACGCGGCATTCCGGTAGATCCTCATCCGACGGAACATATCAGCGCATTGGAACTGGTTCTGACGCGCCTGCACGCCGGCGGAAAATTCGACAAGGGTTCCTATAAAGTTTCAGGCGGACTTCACGGTGTCGGCGTCAGCTGCGTCAACGCGCTCTCCACATGGATGGAGGCTGTCGTCATGCGCGGCGGCCATAAATACTGCCAGAAGTATGAGCAAGGAATTCCAAAGACAAAGGTCGAGATGATTGGAGACTGCGACAGCCATGGCACAATCATCCGGTGGAAGGCAGACAAGTCGATTTTTACGGAAACGACGACGTATGATTTTGACGTGCTTTCTCTGCGTCTGCGTGAGCTTGCGTTCTTGAACAGCGGAATTCAGATTTTGTTCCGCGACGAGCGCCTTGAGACGCCGAAGGAAATGCTTTTGAAATTTGAAGGCGGCATCAACCAGTTCGTGCTGTACTTGAACGAAGGAAAGCAGGTCGTTCCGGCGGAACCAATATATATAAACGGCGAGCAGAATGATGTCATTACCGAACTTTCCATGCAATATAATGACAGTTATAACGAAAATATCCATTCGTTCGTCAACGACATCAATACGCGCGACGGCGGCACCCATCTGGAGGGATTCAAGTCGGCGCTGACGGCAGTTTTGAACAAATCCCTTGACGCAAACGAAAAGCTGCGCAAGCGCATCGACAAAGATGAAAAATTGACTGGCGACGACGTACGCGCCGGCCTGACGGCTGTTCTTTCCATGAAGGTGCCGGAGCCGGAATTTGAAGGACAGACGAAGGAAAAGCTCGGCAACACGGAAGTCCGCACGATTGTCGATTCGCTTGTAAAAGAACGGCTGACGATATTTTTCGAACAGAATCCGCATACGTTGGAAAAGATTTTGGACAAGGCGGTGGGCGAAGCGACCGCGCGGATTGCGGCGCGGAAGGCGAAAGAGGCGACCCGCAGGAAATCGGGAATCGACAGCTTCGGACTGCCGGGAAAGCTGTCCGACTGTTCATGGAAGGATCCCGAAAAGTGCGAGCTGTACATCGTCGAGGGAGATTCCGCCGGCGGTTCCGCGAAAAAGGGACGGGACAGCCACACGCAGGCGATTCTGCCGCTGTGGGGAAAGATGTTGAACGTCGAAAAGGTGCGTCCGGAAAAAGTCATGAACAACGACAAGCTTGAGCCGGTGATTGCGTCGCTGGGTGCCGGATTCGGAAAGGACTTCAACATCGAAAAGCTGCGCTACCATAAAATCATCATCATGGCGGATGCCGATGTTGACGGCTCCCACATCCGCACGCTGCTGCTGACGTTCTTCTTCCGCTATATGCCGGAGCTGATAGAAAAAGGATACGTATATCTTGCGATGCCGCCGCTGTTCAAGGTTCAGTTGGGAAAGCAGAAGCCCGTGTACGTGTATACGGAAGAGGAACGGGAGGCGGAGCTTCAGAAATTGGGCGAAAACCGCGACAAGGCGAGCGTCCAGCGCTACAAGGGTCTTGGTGAAATGGACGGAACCCAGCTTTGGGAGACGACGATGGATCCTGCGAACAGAAAGATGAAGATTGTTACGATTCCAGACGCGATTGCCGCAGATAAAATTTTCAGCGTGTGCATGGGCGAGGAAGTCGAGCCGCGCCGCAAGTTCATTGAAGAAAACGCCGTGTATGCGAATCTGGATGTGTAGGAAATAGGATACAGTGATGGAAGAAATACAGACGCCGGAAGGCGGCACATTGATAAAAATTCCGATTGAAACGGAAGTCAGGCAGGCATACATCGATTATTCGATGTCCGTCATCGTGCAGCGCGCCTTGCCGGACGTCCGGGACGGATTGAAGCCGGTTCACCGCCGCATCTTGTATGCGATGGATGAACTGCATCTTGCCAACAGCGGACCGACGCGGAAGTGCGCGAAGATTGTCGGAGATGTCCTTGGAAAATATCATCCGCACGGCGACGCTTCCGTTTATGACGCGCTTGTCCGTCTTGGACAGGATTTTTCGCAGCGGTACACCGTCATAACGCCGCAGGGAAATTTCGGAACGATTGCCGGAGATCCGGCGGCTGCCTACCGTTACACCGAAGCCAAAATGGCGAAAATTGCGGAAGAAATGGTTGTGGACATCGACAAAGAAACAGTCGATATGGTTGCGAACTTTGACGAGACGACGAAGGAGCCGACCGTCCTTCCTGCGAAATTTCCGTTTCTGCTTTGCAACGGAACGACGGGAATTGCAGTCGGCATGGCGACGAATATGCCGCCGCACAACCTTCGGGAAGTCGCCGCCGCTGTTTCCGCATATATTGACAATCCGGAAATTGGCATCGACGAACTGTGCGGCATCATCAAGGGACCGGATTTTCCAACTGGCGGAATCATTTACGGAAACGCCGGAATCAAAAAGGCGTACAAGACCGGGCGCGGAAAAATCGTCGTCCGCGGACGCTTCACCATTGAAACAGGAAAAAACGGAAGGGAGTCCATCGTCTTTACGGAAGTTCCGTACGGAATCAATACGAAGACGCTGTGCGAAAGGATCGGAGAGCTTGCGCGCAACAAGGTGATTGACGGAATTACCGGCATCAACGACGAGACATCCGACCGTACCGGGATGCGGATTGTCATCGATTTAAAGCGCGGCGCAATTACAAAAATCGTGCTGAACCAGCTTTTTGCGAAGACGGAGCTGCAGTCCAATTTCGGAGTCATCAATCTGGCGCTCGTAAAAGGGCGGCCGCAGATTCTGAACCTCAAGCAGATTGTCCAGTATTTTGTGGAACATCGTGATGAAGTTGTAACGCGCCGCACGAAATTCGACTTGAAGAAGGCGCTTGAGCGGGAGCATATTTTAAAGGCGCTCATCATCGCGATCAACAACATCGACGAAGTCATCAAAATCATCCGCGGAAGCCGCGACACGGAGGAAGCGAAGCTTGGCCTGGAACGGCGGTTCGACTTTGACGACCGACAGGCGCAGGCGATTGTCGACATGCAGTTGAAGCGGCTCACCCATTTGCAGATTGAGGACTTGCAGCGCGAGATGCAGGAATTGCAGGCG
>CAMWPF010000035.1 GCA_947176045.1 uncultured Treponema sp.
GACGGTAACAAGCACCTGCATGATCCTGAACGTCACCAGCACCTGCGTCGGAGACCAGCCGCGGTTCTTCCGCATATGGTCGTGGAGCGGAAACCGCACCGTCTCAAAAATGCGGATTTTGAAGAACCGCAGCAGCGCGACTTTGAGCAGCCCCATGCCGCCGTTGAGGAAGATGATGGACGACGTCGCAAAAATCAGCAGCGGATTTCCGCTGGCAAGCACGCCGATTCCGATGAAGAATCCGAGCGCGCGGCTTCCGGCGTCGCCCATGAGGACGCTGCTCGGAAACGCGTTGTGCCAGAGGTACCCCATGAGCACTCCGGCGAGCGAAAACAGCATGAGCGCCCATTTCGCGCCTTCCGTCAGATGCGGAACAAGCAGGTACGCCGCGATGTCCTTGTGTCCGAGGATGAAGTAGAAGACCGTTCCGAGCGTCAGCAGCGCGATGAGGACAAGCGTTCCTGAAAGCCCGTCCACGCCGTCAGTGCAGTTCGTCGTGTTGATGGAAGCCCACAGCAGGACGACGCCGACAACGATATATACGGCGGGATGCACCGCCACAGGATGCGCGATGAACGGAAACCAAAAATACACCGCGCCGTCTTCTGAAAACTTCATCTGGTACATATACAGCAGCAGCACGGCGGCGAGGCTCAGCAGGAAGTCAAGCACCGCCTTGCGGTATTCCCCCCAGCCGGAAGCGCTCCGGTCGTCCAGATAGCCGGAAAGCATGGTGAGCCACGTCAGAAGCAGGATTCCGCCTTGCAGCATTCCCATCGGCACGAACAAAATGCAGACGAACGCGAAGATCGTGATGAACACCGCGCCCGCGCCGGTCGGCTTGCCCTTCGCGGCTTCGGCGGACAGCGTGAATTCCCGTCCACGGTCGTGCGGCAGCACCGGATAGCATTTTGGAAGCAGCCGGAACGTCAGAAAAAAGCCGGAATACAGCGACAACGCAATCAGAACTGTATACGACTGCAACAAACGCGCCGGCCCGAAAAATTCCTGAACCGCAGCGCCAAGATAATAAAGCATATTCCCCTCGTCATGCTGTTGGTTGCGCGCGCCACCCGCGCATTAAAAAAAATCCGCCGCGCCTTCTAGAACGACAGATGCCGGATTCCCGTGAAGACCATCGCAATTCCCCGTTCGTTGCAAAAGTCGATGAACGCGCCGTCTCCCTCTGTTCCACCGCTCTGGATGACAGCCTTGACGCCGATGTCCGCAATCCGCCGGATCCTGTCGTCGAACGGAATGCAGGAATCGCTTGCCAGTATTTCGGCGCTTGTGTCCGAAGAGGTAAGCCCGTTTTGCAGGCACCGCTCCGCGCCGCATACTGCGCCCTGCACCGCCTCGATTTTGTCCGTGCGGCCGGAAGCGACGCCGATGGCGGAAAAATCGTTGACGACGACCGCGGCGTCTGACTTTGCGACCATCGCAAGCATCATGCCGAACGACATCGCGTCAATCTGCTGCTGCGTCGGCCGCGCCTTCGTCGCAATGTGCCACCGCTTGAAGAACTCCTTGTCGGGATGCTGCGCGACGATTCCGCCGTCAATCGAAAGGAATTCCAAATAGCGGCTGATTGTCCGGGAGGCGGTAACAAGCCGCACGTCCTTGCACTCCGCGAAAATCTGCCGCGCCTCCGCCGTGAAATCAGGCGCGACAATCGCACGCAGGCGCGACTTTGCGATTTCCTGCGCCGTTCCGCCGTCGATCACCGCGTTGCACCCAAGCACTTCGTCGCCGGAAAAATACGGCATACACCGGAAGATTTTGAGATACGCGTCGCAGACATTCGAACCAAGCGCGGCGCAGACAAGGGTTCCGTTCCTGACGGCGGCCACGAAGACCGAGCCGGAGGCGGGCGTAAACCGCGTCGTAAAGCTGTTGCCCTCGCCGTCCGTCGTCTCCACGACCAGCTGCTTCCGTATGACGTCCTGAAAGAAGCTGACCGCCTTCCATGCGGCAAAATAATTGACGATGATTGTTCCGTCCAGTTCCCGTCCCTGGATTTTCTTCATGCCGGACAGCGCGCCGACTGCATCATCCAGCGAATACAGGCACGCCGGCTGCTGTTCATTCATGCCGTGGTGCAGGCGCTGGATTTTTTTAAGGGGCGCCATGAAGTATTCCGGAAAATCCACAAATCCGTTGTCTGCAAGGATGGAAATGGAAGCCGCCGCGTCATACGCGGACGTATAGTTCAGCGCCTTTCCCGCAAGATACAGCCGGAACGACCGCTCTACCGAACCGATTCTCAGCTGGTCGACCGCCTCCTGATAATCCGCCGGATCCGTCAGGACAAGCACGTTGTCATAGTTTTTTGCCGCCGCACGGATCAAGGAAATCCGCTTGAGGTCGATGCCGCATTCCGTGATGGACTCCTTCAAGAAATCGCCTGGACTGGCGCCGCCGATCCTGACGTTGATGCAGACCAATGAAACCTGAGTGCCGCCACCGAACCGGCCTTCCTCCGCATTCTGCCGGGAGGAAAAAACCATGTCCATAAGATGGATGAACGCGTCGCCCTGCTTCAAGGGCGCATCGATTGCCTTTTCCACGGAAACCGGAACGCCGTGCGCCGTCAGAAATTCCGCCGTCGCGCCGGAAGAAGCAATCTCCCAGTCCGATTGAACCAGGAATTCCGCCAGCGGAAGCACCTGCTCCGTATTGTCCGTGTATATAATCGCACGATGTTTCATTCGCCCATAGTAGCAAAATTCCAGCTATAATTCAATGAAGAAGCCGCACCGAAGCAAAATTCGATTCACGGAACGCCGTCCGGCTCCGATAATGAAACAGGAATCCGCATCCGCGGGAAAGCGGCGGATTTTTTGGAGGAACTGCATGGCAGATGATTTTTCATTTGAAATCACAGAAAAAATCGGCGTCATCTCGGAAGGAAAAGGCGGCTGGACGCTGGAACTGAACAAGGTGTCGTGGGGCGGCCGTCCGGCAAAATTCGACCTGCGCAGCTGGGCGCCCGACCATCAGAAGATGGGGAAGGGAATCACCCTTACGGAAGGCGAGCTGAAATCCCTCGGCGAAATCATCGCCGCGCTGTAAACAGAACGGCGCGCCGCTACAGCGCGGCCGCCTCATATTCCGCACAGAACGCGCCCTTCTTCACGACGACCTCGTACAGCATCTTCTGGAGCAGCACGTCCTCCAGAACGCTACCGCCGGAGCGGATCTCCATGTCCGCCGCCGCAAGGACGGACAGAACAGCCGCCGTCTGTCCGGGCGTCCACACCCGGGCTGCACGCCCGTACTGCGCCCGCAGCTTTTTGCTCGCAAAGCCGTTCGTCTTGAGGGAAAAATCGTCGACCGTTCCGGCGGCCTCCAGCTTCTGCCAGAGGGCGAGCCGGCGGAAGCACGACGCAAGCCCGGCAATAATCATGACCGGCGAATTTTCCTTGGAAAGCCGTATCTTTTGCAGAATTTCAAGCGTCCGGCCGAACACCGCCTCCGCCGGAGACGCGCCGTCCGCCGCTGCCGCAAACAGCGTGAACGCCGACTCCTCTCGGTTGTGCGCCAGAATCGCGTCCACGTCCTCCGCCGAAATTTCATGCTCGGGCGGAAAGCAGAGGAAGAAGCGGCTGCATTCCTGCCGGAGCGCCTCCGTGTTGTTCTCCACCAGCTCCAGAACGGATTCCGCCGCGCCGTCCGCAATCCGGTATCCGTTCCGGCTGAAAAACTGCTTCAGCCACGGAAGCTTGCGGTCCTCGAACATCTCCCAGAAGACCTTCTTGTTCTTCGCAGGAACAGCCGTTTCGATTTTTGAGTCGATGGAAACGGCGTCGGAGACAAGGATGAGGACCGAGCTTTCCGCGGAGGACGACGCAATCCACGACGTGATGACCTCCACCTCGTCCTTTTTTTTGACGGCGTCGGCGTTCTTCACGACGACGCAGGTCGCGTCCGAAAAAAGCGGCTCGTTTTCCAGAACCGCCATGTACTCAGCCGCCGGCGTCTCCGACGCATAGAACAGGTATTCCTCGACCTGCCCGAACCGCTTTTTGAGCGCCTGCTTGACGGCGAGAACCGCGTCGTTGCGCTCGCCCGCCTCCGGGCCGGTGTACAGATAGACTGCGGCAGGCATTTTCAGTAGGTGCGCACGATGCTGGACAGAATTCCGACGATGCGGACGTCCTGGCAGTAAATCGCCTGGAATGCCGGATTTTCCGGCTGCAGGCGGACGCGCGTCGACTCCCGGTAATAGCGCTTCAAGGTGATCGCATCGTCAAGCACCGCGACGACAATCTGCCCGTCGGTCGCCGCCGCGGCCTGCTCGACGACGGCAAGGTCGCCTTCCAGAATCCCCGCGCCGATCATGCTCGTGCCGCGCACGCGCAGCGCGAAGTAGCTTCTTCCCGGACGTATGAACGGCTCGGTCAAATTGACGTAGCCGTCCAAATTCTCCTCGCACAAAAGCGGCTTTCCGGCGGCAACAGTGCCGAGCAGCGGCACCTTGCTGACGAACAGCTTCTGCGGCTTCTCGCGCTCGTCCACAAGAATCCGTATCGAACGGGAGCGCTTCTGCTCCGTCGTAAGGTAGCCCTTCTTCTGGAGCGCCGCAATGTGGTCCTGCACCGCACGCAGTGAAATTCCAAAATGCTCGCTGATTTCGCGGACAGTCGGCGGATAGACGTTCGCCTCCGTAAAATCGGCGATAAAAGACAGCACTTCCTTCTGTCTTTCTGTAATCTGCTTCATAGCACGCCTTATTCCTCTTCGAATTTGGATTCAAACAGCGCTTCGATTGCGGCGGCCGCCTCCTGCTCGTCGCCTCCCGCCACGCGGAGCTTCAGCATGGTGTTGTATCCCGCCGCCATCGTGATGACGCCCATGATGGACTTCGCGTTTATGGTCGTGTCATCACGCGAAAGAGTGATTTCCGATTCAAATTTGTTCGCAGCTTGCGCGATAATCGCAGCAGGCCGGGCATGGATTCCTGCACGGTTCTTTACAGTAAGCAGTTTTTCAATCATACAATCCTCTTTGGTTCAAAATATGTCGTATGCCAGCGGCGCCGCCGCGCCGCGCGCATCAATACAAATCATCGCTGCCGTAGTAAGCTTCCCTCGCCTTTCCGTTCTCAATCCATTTCAGGACATTCTGGTTGAATTCCCATGCCGAATGGCAGCCCATCTTCTTGAGGCGCTCGTTCATCGCCGCCGCCTCGATGATGATCGGGAGGTTCCGCCCCGGACGCACCGGAATGTCGGTCGCCGGAATGTTCACGCCAAGAATGGTTTCAAACTGCTGCGTCAGTCCGATGCGGTCGTACGCCTTCTCCGAATTCCATTCCTCAAGCCTGATGACGAAATTGATTTCCTTCTGCTCCAAAACCGCGCCGACGCCGTACAGCTGGGAAATGTTGATGATGCCGAGTCCGCGGATTTCCATGTGATGGTTGACAACCTCGTTCTCGCCGCGCCCGATCAGGGAATTGCCGTTGACGCACCGGACGGCGACGACATCGTCCGCAACCAGACGGTGTCCGCGCTCCACCAGCTCCAGCGCTGTCTCGCTCTTTCCGACCCCCGACTGTCCCGTAATCAGAATTCCGATGCCGTAGACTTCAACAAGGACGCCGTGCATCGATTTTTGCGGCGCGAAGATGTTGGAAAAAATGCGGATGATGCGCGCGGAAAAATCCATCGTCGCCAGCGGCGTCTGAAGGATCGGACAGCACATCTCTTCCGCAAGCCGTATGAATTCCGCGCCCGGCTCCAATTCATACGAAAAGATGCAGCAGGGAATTTTATAGTTGAATATTGTCCGGATGTTTTCAAACTGATTGTTTTCGTGGAGCTTCGCAAGATAGGCGGTTTCGCCGCGTCCGAACAGCTGGACGCGGTCGCAGGCAAAATTATCGTAAAAGCCGGAAAGCGCAAGTCCGGGGCGGTTGATGTCGGGAACAGTAATCGCCCGCGGCAGGCCGCGCCGCCCGGCGATGCATTTCAACTGCAATGCGTCATAGCCGGGCAGATCCAGTTCGAGCATGTCAAGGACTGTGAATTTCTTTTCCGCCATAATTATACTATACACGGACGCGGACAAATGTTCAATATAAAAGGCGTCCCTATGGCGCGCGCCGCCAGAAAACCGCAGGGCGAACGAACCGACGGCATGCAGGTCGGAACGAATTTCCGGCGCCCTGCCCTGCACCGACGGCGTCCGGCGCTAGTCGACGAAATTGAACGGCGTTCCTTGATAGACGTAGTAGTTGAGCCAGTTGCTGTAGATGAGGTGCGCGGTGCTCCGCCAGTACGAGCGCGGCGGCAGGGCGGGATTGTCGTCCGGGAAGTAGTTTTTCGGAATGCCGATCGGAAGCCCCTTCGCCTTGTCGCGCCAGTACTCGACAGCAAGCGTGTCCGCGTCATATTCAAGGTGCCCCGTCATGAAAATCTCACGGTTGTCGTTCGACTTGACGAGCGTCACGCCCGCCTCCTCCGAACGCGAGAGGATTGTCAGCTCCGGGCGGGAAAGCACGTCGTCCTCATGCACCTCCGCATACCGCGACTGCGGAATCGGAAAGCTGTCGTCCAAGCCGCGCAGCAGCGGATCGTTGGGCGTCGTCCGCTGGCTGTAGAACACGCCGAACAGCTTTTCTTCCAGCTGGTGCTTGGGAACCGCATGCAGATGGTGCAGTCCGGCGAACGCGCCCCAGCAGACGTACAGCGTGGAAAAAACGTGCTCCTTGGCGTAGTCCATGATTTCGCACAGCTCCTTCCAATAATCAACGTCCTCGAACGGAAGCTGCTCCACCGGCGCGCCAGTAACAATCATGCCGTCGTACTTCGCCCGAAACAGCTCGCCCGACGGAACATAGAATTTCTCAAGGTAGTCGGCGCCCGTGTGCCGGTACGTGTGGTGCTCCATGCGGATGAGCGAAATTTCAATTTGAAGCGGCGTGTTCGCCAGAAGCCGGAGCAGCTGCGTTTCCGTCGTCTCCTTGGTCGGCATGAGGTTGACGACGGCCACGCGGATCGGGCGGATGTCCTGCGACAACGCGCGCTTCTCCGTGATGACGAAGACGTTCTCCTGCTCCAAAATGCCGCAGGCAGGCAGATCTGAACGGATTTTGATTGGCATGGCAGCTTCTCCCGCAGTACGGAAAGCCCGGCGGCGCATCCATGCGCGCTCCGCCGCCCGCTCCCGAAATTCCAGCCCAGTATAGCAAAAACAACTGTGATTTGCTATACTTTCCGCATGGCAGGATCACAGACCCGCAAGGAGGCGCTCAAAAAGCTGCGCCTGCTCGCGTACAATGCAAAGAGCGACGTCGCCGCATTCCGCAGGAAAATCGACGAGGCGTTCTACACGCCGTTCCTTCCGAACCATGTCGAGCGGACGGAATGCCAGTACGGCGGCATTCCCTGCGACGTGCTTTCGCCGGAAATGTACGCATCCCGCCGGATTATGTTCTATATCCATGGCGGCTCGTTTGTCGGCGGCTCCCGCGCGTCCCATAGAAATTTCTGCGCGTCGCTCGCGCACAAGGCGTACAGCCGCACCATCGTTCCGGAATACCGCCTTGCGCCCAGCTCCGCGTTCCCGGCGGCGATCGAAGACATCCAGGCCGCGTTCCGCGCGCTGTTCACGGAAGAGCAGATTTCCCGCTCCCTCGCCGCAGACGCCGAGGCGCATGGCGGCGCAGAACCGTCCGCCCAGCCGGAAATTGTAATCGCAGCCGACGGCGCGGGGGCGAGCATCGCGACCGCACTGCTGCTGAACCTGCGCGGACGGTACCGCAAGTGCGTCAGCCGCCTCGTCCTGTTCTCTCCGTGGCTCAACCTTTCCGACACGTCTCCGGCAAAAGCCAGCAGAAAGGGCACCGACGGCGTGATAAGCGGCGACTGCCTCATCAGAAGCAGCGACGCCTACACCTATTCCTCGAATTTCACGAATCCGCTGGTCTCTCCGGTCTTCGCCGAGGCGGAGCAGCTCGCCGACTTTCCGCCCGTCTACATCCAGATGGGCGGGACGGAACTCCTGCTGGAAGACGCGAAGCAGTTCTCCGCGCTGCTTCGGAACAACGGATGCAGCTGCCGGCTTGACACGTGGGAGGGAATGCCGCACCTGTTCCAGATGGCGGACGACTGCTTCAGCGAGGCGCACGACGCGCTCGACGCGTTCGCGGCGGTGCTGGCAGGACAGGACGGAGGCGGCGCCGGACGGCAGCGCTTTGAGAACAAGCCGCATCTGGAACTCGGAATCAGGTCGGAAGCATAATGGAACTGCTGGCTCCCGCCGGAAACGTCGAAAAATTGTACTACGCCTACGCGTACGGCGCGGACGCCGCGTACATCGGGCTGAAGCAATTCTCCCTGCGCGTCAAAGCGGACAACTTTTACGGCGACGAATACAAAGCCGTCCGCGAGCTGAAGCGGCAGTTTCCCGGCAGGAAGCTGCACTGCGCGCTCAACATTTCGTTCCATAACAGCGACATCGACCAGCTCGCCGCAGAAATCGGCTACTTCAAGGAATATCCGATCGACGCGTTCATCGTGCAGGATATAGGCGTCGTCCCGCTCCTGCGGCGGCACTTCCCGGAAGCGGCGCTGCATTTGAGCACGCAGGCGAACTGCGTCAACCGGGAGGCGGCAAAGCTGTACCGCTCGCTCGGCTTCCGCCGGATTGTGCTGGGGCGGGAAGCTTCATTGAAGGAAATCCGCGAAATAAAGGACGCCGTGCCGGACATGGAGCTGGAAGCGTTCTGCCACGGCGCCATGTGCATCGCCTACGCCGGGCGCTGCCTCATGAGCGCCTATCTGACCGGGCGGAGCGCGCAGGCGGGAGCCTGCGCGCACACCTGCCGCTGGAATTTCGACGTCCTGGCAGAGCCGGAGACGGCAAAGAGGCTGGCGGAATCGGGCGCGCTCGTCCTCCGCGAAAAAAAGCGCCCCGGCGACTATCTTCCCATTTATGAAGGCGACAACTTCACCGCAGTCCTTTCCAGCAAGGATCTGCGCATGATCGAACACCTCGGCGACATGAAGCGGGCGGGGCTGGATTCCATAAAAATCGAAGGGCGCATGAAAAGCTCCTACTATGTCGCGCTGGTGACGCGCGCCTACCGCAAGGCGCTGGACGCGCTCGACGGGAAGATTCCGCAGGAAGCGGCCGCGCCGTTCATCGCGGAACTGGAAAACGTAAGCCACCGCGCATCCGGCACGGGATTCTACTACAACCGCTCCGACGCCGACGAAGCCGTCTCCGGCGCGGCGGACAGCAGCTACGTCCTCGCCGCGGAAGTCGGAAGGCGGCTTCCGCCGGAGCAGGAGGAGGCGGTGTTCGCCGCGGGTGCCGCCCGGGAGCAGGCGGACGCCGCGGAACTGGCGGCGCTGCATCCGGCGGCGCGCGCCGCACGCGAGGCAGACTGTGCGCAGCACCCTGAGCGCTGTCCGCGCGCCGCCGCACGGCGGGACGGATTCTCCATGTACGAGCTGGTTCCGCGCAACATGATCCGCGCCGGAGACGCCATCGAATTCATCTCCCCGGACGTCGCCAGCGAAGGCGCGCCGCCTGATTCATGGACGCTCGTCAACCCGGAGGACGGCACGGAGCGCGGCTGGGCCTGCGACGGGCATCCCTGCGTCCTCTACACGTCGGTACGGCTCGAGCCAGGAACCCTCGTCCGCATGAAGGACGGCGCCGGCGCAATCAGAAATTCCGGGCGGTGAGCGGAACGCCGCGCAACGGAATGCGGCCGCGGTACGGCGCGCTGGCGCGGCATCGCGGCGGCGCGCCGGAGGTGCCGCCTACGCCGGATTGGAATGGCGCGCATGGCGCGTACCAGCGGACGGCACAGCTGTCCGCTGGTATGGAGGCGCACGCCGGAACCATGGAAA
>CAMWPF010000036.1 GCA_947176045.1 uncultured Treponema sp.
GCGTCCATGTGGGAAATTTCCGTCGTCCTCGCATGGACGCTCGGAATCAGGCTCGGACTCGGGCTTGAAGGCATCTGGATCGGCATGGCGGCAGACGAAATCTTCCGCGGAGCCGTCGTACTGATCCGGTGGAAGTCCGGCGCATGGCGCGGAAAATCAGTCGTCGGCGGAAGCGCGGAAGGAGGAGAACAATGAAGCTGCTGCACACCAGCGACTGGCACCTCGGCAGAATCTTCCATGAGCGGCCGCTCGCGGAAGACCAGGCGCATTTTCTCGACCAGATTTTCGGCGAGCTTTCCGCGGCGGACGCGGCGGGACGGCCGTATGACGCGCTGCTCGTCCCCGGCGACATCTACGACCGCCCGGTTCCGCCGACGGACGCAGTGCGGCTGCTCAGCGGCTTCCTGCAGCGCCTCAGGGACGCGCTTCCCGCGCTGGAAGTGTTCCTGCTCGCCGGAAACCACGACAGCGCGAGCAGGCTTTCGTTTGCCGCAGGAATCCTCGCGTCGCAGAAAATCCACATCTGCACGGACACGGCCGGCTTCACGACGCCGACAATCATCGGCGCGGAAGGCGGCGCGGCGGCCGTCTACCAGCTGCCCTTCCTTTCGCCCGGCTCCATCTCCGATGAATCAGCTCCGGCGGCGGAACAGCCGCTGCGCACTCAGCAGGAGCTGCTTTCGGAGGCATGCCGCCGGATTCAGGCGGCGCATCAGGCGCGGTTCCCGCAGATGCCGTCCGTCCTGTGCGCGCATGCGTTCGCGCAGTCCGCGCATACAGGCGGCTCGGAACGCCGGTTCATCGGTACAGCGGAGCAGGTGGACGCAGCGCTCTTCGACGGCTTCACGTATGCGGCGCTCGGACACCTCCACAAATCCCAGCCCTGCGGAAGGACGGGGCGCGCATTTTATTCCGGCGCGCCGCTCGCCTACAACTTCGACGATCCGCCGGACACATCCATGCTCCGCGTCGAACTGAATGGAACCGACGCTCCGTCAGTCGAAAAAATTCCGTTCCGCCCGCTCCATCGGATTGCACGGCTGGAAGGCCCGTTCCAGCGCTTCTATGGCGCCGGCGCCGACAGGCAGCTCATCGCAGAACACAAGGACGACTACGTTCAGATTGTCTGCACCGATCCCGTCCTCCCGCAGTCGCCGATTCCGCTCCTCCGAAAGAATTTCCCGCTTGCCTTGAGCTTCATCCGAAAGGCAAGCGAACCGGGCGCCGCGTCCGCAGCCGCCGCCTCTCTGGAAGAACGGCGCTCCGTCATCTCCTCGAACGACGGCGGCAAGCCCGAAAAAATCTACGCGCTGTTCCTCAAGGACGCCTACGGCGGAAGTCCGCCGCAGGACGGCGCGCTTGCCGACGCGGAACGGGCGCTGTTCCTCAAGGCCGCAGAACAGTATTCATGGGAGGAATCGACATGAAGCCGCTCCTTCTGAAACTGAAGAACGTCGGCCCATTTTTGGAAGAAAGCGTCGACTTCTCGCGCCTCGGCAGCCTGTTCCTCATCAGCGGAAGCACCGGCGCGGGGAAGACGTTCCTGTTCGACGCCATGACGTTCGCGCTGTACGGCACGCTCGTCGGAACGCGCGCAAGCCACGAAAGGGAGCTGCGCTCCCGCTTTGCAGGCGCGGAGGAGCCGTCGGAAGTCGAATTCCGCTTTGAGGCAAATGGAAGGACGTACAAGGTCTGCCGGACAGTTCCGTCCGTCCGCGTGAACAAGAACGGAAAGGAAGTTCCCGTTCCGTCCGAAGTCGATTTTTCGCAGTTCGACAGCGCGTCCGGCGCGTTCATTTCATTCGGAGAGGCAGCGAAGGCGGCCGACGAGCGCATTCGGAACATCATCGGGCTGAAGGCGGCGGAATTCGCCCAAATCGTCCTGCTTCCGCAGGGCGCGTTCGCGGAATTCCTGCGGCAGAATTCAAAGAGCCGGCGCGACACGCTCGTCAAGCTGTTTCCAGTCAACTCCTACACGGACATCATGAAGGACGTCAGAGAGCAGGCGAAGCGGCTTGAAGCCGAAGCCGGCGCCCTCGCCGCGCAGCTCGCGGAATTTGAAAGGAACCGGACGGCGCGCACCGACAGCGAATCGTTGGAAGCGCTGCGACGCGCCGTCGAGGACTGCACCGCGCAGGAAACCGCCTGCATCAGCGCGCTCACCGGAACGTCCGCCGCACTTTCCACGACGAAGGCGGAGCTTGAGCGCGCCCGCGCCGCGGAGGAAAACCGCGCGGAGCTGGCCGCGCTGGAAGCAGAAGCCGGGCGCTACGAAAAGTTGGACGAAGCGCTGGCGCGGGCGGAGAAGGCGGCGCGGCTCCGGGAATTCATCCAGAACAAGAGGACGGCGGAAGAACAGCTCCGCCGCTGCGAAGAAGAATGCAGGCAGCGCGCCGCGGAGCAGGAAGCCGCCGCAGACGAGCTTGAAACGCTCGCAAGGCAGGAGCCGGAGGCGGCGCGCCGCAGGCGGGCGGCGGAAGAAAGCCGCACGGCGCGGGCGCTGCTTGAAGCGAAGCTTCCTCTGGCGGAAAAATACGGCTCCTACCGGGCGCAGACGGAGCGCGCGGCAAGCGTATGCGGACAGGCAGCGGAAGCGCTCCATTCCGCCGTCCATGAAAAGGAACAGCTCCTCCAACACCTCGCAGGCACCGCCGCCTCGCTCCCGGAGCCGCTCCGACCGGAAGCCGCATGGCTGGAATCCAGCCTGCCGGAAGCCGCATGGCTGGAATCCAGCCTGCCGGAAGCCGCGCTCCGATTCGTTTCGGAAAAAGAAGGCTCGCTCCGCCTCGCGCTGGCGGAAGCGGAAAAAAAACTTGAATCTTCCGAAGCGAAGGCCGCCCTTGAAAGGCAGCTGGACGAAAAGCGCGCCGCAGCCGCGGACTGCGCACAACGGCGCGACGGGCAAAGCAGCGCGCTCGAAAGCATCCGGGCGATGCTGAAGCACGCGCAGGAACAGGAGCAGTCGCAGCAGCGTTCAGGCGCGGCGTTCTCGCTGGCGGCGCAACTGGCGCCGGACGAGCCGTGCCCGGTCTGCGGCTCGCGCGTCCATCCCTGCCCGGCGGCGCAGCCGGAGCGGCTTCCCGGCTTGTCCGAGCAAATTCAAGCGCTCGCGCTTTCTGAAAAGAACGCGCAGGATGAATGCGTCCGACTGATGCAGGAATCAAGCGCGCTTGAGGCGGCGGAAGACGCGCTCAAGAGACAGCTGGAGCCGCTCGCCAGCGTTCCGCCGGAAGAAGACGCCCGCGCCCGGTTCGACGCCTGTTCCGCGGACGTCCGCATCATTCAGGCAGCACGCAGAACAATCGAAGCAGACTGCACGCGGCTTTCCGAGCTGGAATGCCGCCGCCGGGACGCCGAGCAGCGCCAGTTCGCCGCGCAGCAGGAATTCGGCAGCGCGCAGGCCGCGCAGCGGGAGCTGGAAGCGCAGCTGTTCAGCGAGCCGGAGCAGCTGTCCGATTCGGAAAAGCAGTCCGCAGCCGAAAGGCTCCGGCAAGAAGCGGATGCGCTGCAAACGGCAGCCGATGAGGCGGAGCGCTTCTGCAAGAACTGGGAGGAGCGCTTCAACGCATGCAAGAACCAGAAGGCCGCCGCCGGAGCGCGCGCGGACAGCGCCGAAACACTGCGGACGGAAGCCGAGGCGGCCGACAGAGCCGCCGGAAGCCGCCTGCACGAACTTCTGTCCCGCTCAATCTTTGCGGATGCCGCTGAAGCGGAGCGCGCGCTCATGGAAGAATCCGACTTCGAACGCGCGCGCCAGGAAAGCCGGACATATCGGGAATCGCTCCAAAGCCTGCGCCGCATAGCGGCGCAGGACGCCGGCATTGCGGGCAGCGCGGAGCTGGAGGCGGCATTCCTCGCCCTTGAAGAACGCCTCACGGCGCAGCAGCAGGAGCTGGAATCGATCCGAAGGCAGAAGGCGCTCCGTTCCGAAGCGTACACGGAATGCAGGAACGCCGCCGACACCATGCGCGCCCTGGAACAGGCGCGCGCTGAAAAGCAGGCGCTCCTCGCGCCGCTCAAAAAGCTCTCCGACGACCTCAACGGCTCCAACCCGCAGAAAATTCAGTTCGACGCATGGGCGCTGGGAATGTATTTCTCGCAAGTCGTCGAATACGCAAGCCGCCGCTTCTTCGACATTTCAGACGGGCGCTACCAGTTCCGGCTTTCTTCCGACGGAAAGGGCGGCAACGGCTACAAGGGGCTTGACCTGCTCGTCAGCGACAGCTTCACCGGCGCGGAGCGGGACACAGCGACGCTGAGCGGCGGCGAAACGTTCATGGCGAGCATCAGCCTTGCGCTTGCGCTCACCGACGTCGTTCAAAGCAAGAGCGGCGGCATACGGCTCGACTCGCTGTTCATCGACGAAGGATTCGGAACGCTTGACGCGGAAACGCTCGACAAGGCGATGTCCATCCTCGAGGAGCTACAGGAAACCAAGCTGATCGGCATCATCTCGCACGTCGAATCGTTGCAGGCGTCCGTTCCGTCGCGGATTGAAATCGAAAAGACAGCTGAAGGCTCGCACATCCGGCTCGCTCGGCCAGCAGAAAATTGACATCAGAACTATCATAGGGTATATTGAACGTATGTTCGACAGAATCAAATACAAGAAATTCGCCAAGACCCAGCTTGCAGGACGTTGGACTGTTCCCGTCCTGATGACGCTGATCTGCGGCATCATCTCCCTTGCAATCAGCGGCCCCGGCTACGGCGGCGCAATTGCGGACATTGCGGCGCACCCCGCGGAACAGCTGCTGACGGCCGGCGGCAGCGCCGGCGACGCTTCGTACTGGGAGCCGCTGCTCCTTATTCTGGAAATCATCGTCGGCTCCATTCTGACCATCGCGCAGATACACGTCTACCTGAAGCTGTCACGAAGCCCGGAGCCGGTGCAACTGGGCGACTTTCTGGAAGGACTGAGCCTCTGGCTGCGGGGAATGCTCGCCGGAATCTGGACGACCATCTGGGTCGTCCTGTGGAGCATGCTCTTCATCATCCCCGGCATTGTCAAGGCGTTCGCCTATTCCCAAATCTTCTACCTTGCCGCCGAATACCCGTCTCTTTCCATCCGCAAGGCGATGAAAGTCAGCATAGAAATCACCCGCGGACATAAGGGCGACCTGCTCATCATGTACGCGAGCTTCCTTGGCTGGATGATCCTTGCGGCGATTCCCGCCGGAATCGGATTCCTGTGGCTTACGCCGTATATGCAGATGACCGCTGCCAACGCATACCACGGACTTTTGAAGGAGGCGATCGTTTCCGGCCGCATCAGAAAGGAAGACCTGGCCGGCTGATTTTCGAAGGATTGGAGGCATACATGAAGAAAGACAAAAAAACAATCGGCGTCATCGTCTTGATCGCCATCGCGGCAGTCGCGGCGCTTTCCCTGCTGCTCCATCTGACAGACGGATTCGGACTGTGCAGGACGCGCTCCAAGATGCGTCCGTTCATCAAAGGCGGCAGCTACATTGCGGCGCTCTTCATTGAAGGCGTCATCGAAGAAGAAAACGAGCTGTACAACCAGCAGTGGCTTCTGGACACCATCCAGGAACTCAAGGACGACTCCCGGAACCTCGGCATCGCGCTTTTCATCGATTCTCCCGGCGGCAGCGTCTATGAATCCGACGAAGCGTACCTCGCATTGCAGGACTACCGCACGACAGGCCGTCCGATCTACGTCTATCAGGAGCATATGGCGGCGTCCGGCGCGTACTACATTTCCTGCGCAGGAACAAAAATCTACGCCAACAGGAACACGCTGACCGGCTCCATCGGCGTCATCTTCTGGACATCGTTCTACATGACATGGCTTTTGGAAAAGCTCGGCATCAAGTCCGAAACAATCACGTCCGGAAGCAACAAAAATATGTTCAGCTTCAACGAGCCGGTAACGCCCGAACAGCGGAAGATTATGCAGGACATCACCGATGAATGCTACGACCAGTTCGTCGGCATCGTGGCGATGAACCGGAACATTCCGCTGTTCTCATTGAAAAAGCTCGCCGACGGACGGCTCTATACGGCGAAGCAGGCGCTGGAAAATAATTTGATTGACGCCATCGGAAGCAGCGAAACTATGCTGGACGACATGATGGAAGAACAGTTTGACGGCGAAGATGTGCCTGTCATCGATTTCTACTATAATTATGAGCCGTCGCTTGTAGAATTCCTGATGAACAATCTGCTGGGAACGGAGGCCGCCTCCGCCCTGAGAGGCGCGGCTTCACGAATGCAGCCCCGCAAGCCCGCATACCTGTACACGGACGGACGCTAGATTCCGGCGCGGCCTGCCTCCGCCTCTTCCAAAACCGTGCGGATCATGCCGCCGCCGAACCCGCGCTGGACGAGCGCGCGGAACGCCGCCTCCCGGTCCGCCGCCTTTTTCGAGCGGAGGAGCTTCTGGTACGCCCGCCGGCACAATTCCATTTCTGAATTTTCCGAAAAGAACTCATCCAGCGCCTGGCGCGCCGTCTCCCGGCTGATTCCGCGCGCCGCCAGTTCCGCAGCAAGCCGGATCCTGCCCTCCGCATGGGAAATCTTCCGCGCGTTGAGCCACGCCCGCGCGTACCGCCCGTCGGAAAGATACTGGACGCCTTCCAAATAATCAAGCGCCGCGTCGATGTGTCCGCGGGAAAACTGCTTTTCCAGCAGCTTCCGTGTCAGCTTGAAGCGGCACTGCTCCGCCCGCGCAAGATATTCCACGGCCTTCGACTCCGCAGAAAAGGCAAGCCCTGCGTCCACCAATTCCGCTTCGGCATCGCCGGAAAAAACGGCGCCGGGAACCAGCGCTTCGGGGCTGACAGTCTTGAGGTATGCGCTGCGGATAAAAAAAGCAAGTCCCGTATCGGATGTGATTTTGACACAGCCGGGCGAAACTTGCTTTGTTTCGAGAAGAATCAAATCGCTAGCGCTTGCTGAATTGGAATCTTCTGCGGGCGCCCTTCTGACCGTACTTCTTGCGCTCAACCATGCGGGAATCGCGGGTCAGATAGCCGTTTGATTTCAGGGAAGTGCGGCAGTCCGGATCAATCTGGAGCAGCGCGCGGGAAATGCCGTGGAGGCACGCCGCAGCCTGCCCGTTCAGTCCGCCGCCGGAAACAGTAATCAGAATGTCGAATTTGCTGTCATTTGATGTGACAAGCAGCGGCTGATGAACCGCACGAACCTGCTCGTCCGAAGCGAAATACTCCTTGACATCCATTCCGTTTACAACAATCTTGCCGGAGCCCTCGCGCACAAACACGCGCGCCACAGCAGTCTTCCTTCTTCCTGTACCAATCGCCAAATTTCTAACCATCTCAAACTCCTCGTTACACTTCAAGCGGTTTCGGGTTCTGGCCTGCGTGCGGATGTTCCGCACCGGCGTAGATCTTTACATTGTCCATGAGCGCGCGCCCGAGACGTCCGTGCGGGAGCATTCCCTTGACCGCGAGGCGGACAGGATCTTCCGGATGTTTTTCTATCAACTTTGCGAATGTGTGCTGCTTGAGTCCGCCGACGAATCCGGTGTACTTGTAGTAGATCTTCTTCTGCTCCTTGCCGCCGGAGACAGCGACCTTGCCGGCGTTGACAATCACCACATAGTCGCCCATATTCTGGCTCGGCGTAAAGGTCGCCTTTGTTTTTCCGCGGACAATGGCGGCCGCCTTCGCAGCGACGCGTCCAAGCGGCTTGCCGGCCGCATCGATGACAAACCAACTGCGCTTCTGTTCCTGTTCTTTTACGAAAATCGTCTTCATGTATATACCTTACTGAAAATAAAGTTCTGCGCGCATTCCATCCTTGCATCATGACGGAAAAACGCAAAACAGCGGTGAGCATCCGCTGCTTTATATACGGGGTACGCTATTTTATACTATTTCCCGCCATTCCGTCAAGACGGAAATCACTTGCCTTCCGCCTCTTCGCGGGCGCGCGCCTCAAGCTCCTCCTTCTTCGCCTCGCCCTTGTCCTTGATATCCGCCGCACCGATGAACAGGCAGATCAATCCGAGGAACGCCGCAAAAACCGGCGCGAAGCCTTTCAGGAACGCAACGACGTCCTCCCCCCACGCAAGCGGAAACTGCGGAAGCACCGCAAAAACCGTGAACGCAATCAAAATAATTCCCAAAAACAACGACACCATACTGCAACTCCTGAACAATCCGGCTGGAAGCGCGTTCCGTCCGGAAAGATGCTTTGCGGGAACGACAGCGCCCCGCCCGCCTCCGCAGAGACGTCCACTTACTATAATGCATAACGAACCAATCTGCAAGTTTCAAATTGACTTTGCGGGGCGTATGCACGCTCCCCGCATTTCTTTTCTTTTTTTATCCGCAACGTCTTGACAATTCCCGCCAATCACATCAATGTATGCGGTGATATGACTTTCAGCCGGAAGCGGACGCTCCCCTGCTGAAACGACAGTGCAAGACAAGCGGGGCGGCGGCTCCGGGGCATCCATCTTCCTGAAGGCGTCGCATGCGGAATGTTCCGGCACGATGCGGCAGCGAAGACAATGCGGAAATTTCCGCACGAACAACGTACGTATGTGCGGATTATCATATTGAACAGAGGTTGCTTGCGTGAACGGAAGCCAGGTTGCCATCGAGCATGTCTCCAAGAAGTTCGGCGATTTTGTCGCGTTGGACGACATCGCCTTCACCATCAGGCAGGGAGAATTCTTTTCACTGCTCGGACCTTCCGGCTGCGGAAAGACGACGCTGCTCCGCATCATCGCCGGCTTTGAATTCCCGGACGACGGCGCCGTCCTGTTCGACGAAAAGAACGTCGTTCCGCTTCCGCCGAACAAGCGCCAGTCGAACACTGTCTTCCAGACGTACGCGCTGTTTCCGCACATGACCGTCTACGAGAACATCGCATTTCCGCTGCGGCTGCGCAAGCTCGGCAAGCAGGAGATCGACGAAAAAGTGCGCCGGTACGTCCATCTCGTCCAGCTCGACCAACACATCCATAAAAAGCCGAACCAGCTTTCCGGCGGGCAGAAGCAGCGCGTCGCCATCGCGAGGGCGCTCATCAACGAGCCGAAGGTCCTCCTGCTGGACGAGCCGCTTTCCGCGCTTGACGCGAAGCTGCGCGCGAGCCTCCTCATCGACTTGGACAACCTGCACGACAAAATCGGCATTACGTTCATCTATGTGACCCACGACCAGAGCGAGGCGCTCTCCGTCTCCGACAGGATCGCCGTCATGAACCAAGGGCACGTCCTGCAAGTCGGCACGCCGTTTGAAATCTATGAACGTCCGGCGACGCAGTTCGTGGCGCAGTTCATCGGCGAGACGAACCTCTTCGAGGCGACCGTCGTCGACTGCGTTCCGCATCAGGCGCCGGGCAAGGAGCCCGACTTTATGGACACGCTGTCCGTGCCGTGCCTCGGACAGCAGGCGCCGCTCGCCTCGGACACGGAGGCGACCGCAAGCCTCGACCGCTATATGCAGGTTACCGACTACGAGCGGACGCAGCCGGGACAGAAGGTCGCCGTCTCCATCCGCCCGGAAAAGGTGCGGATCACGCTGGAGCCGCCGGAAACCGGCGGCCGGACAGACGTCAATGTCTTCAGCGGCATCGTCGAAGAGCCGATCTATTCCGGCTTCCAGTCGAAATTCTACGTGAAGCTGGAAACCGGCTCCATCATCAAAGTCTTCAAGCAGCACACGGACTACATGGATCAAGGGCCGGTCATCCGCTGGAAGGACAAGGTGTACGTCTCATGGGCCGCCGACGACGCG
>CAMWPF010000037.1 GCA_947176045.1 uncultured Treponema sp.
GAAGGACGCAGAATCCAGCATCGGCGCGCTCCGGGACGCGCTGGAAGCGGCAGTCAAACGCCAGCTTATGAGCGACGTTCCATACGGCGTCCTGCTTTCCGGCGGATTGGATTCCTCAATCATTTCCGCCATTACGCAGAAATTTGCCGCGCGCCGCGTCGAATCGGGCGACGAGCAGGAAGCGTGGTGGCCGCGCCTCCATTCGTTCGCCATCGGACTCGAGGGCTCGCCCGACCTGCGCGCCGCACGCACCGTCGCAGACGCCATCGGAACCGTGCACCACGAAATTCACTTCACGATCCAAGAAGCGCTCGACGCCCTGCCGGACGTCATCTACCATATCGAAACCTACGACATCACGACCGTCCGCGCCTCCACGCCGATGTTCCTGCTCGCCCGCGTCATCAAATCCATGGGAATCAAAATGGTTCTCAGCGGCGAAGGAAGCGACGAGCTGTTCGGCGGGTACCTGTACTTCCACAAGGCGCCGAACGCGCAGGAATTCCACGAGGAGCTTGTCCGCAAGATGGGCAAGCTGCACCTCTACGACTGCCTCCGCGCCAACAAGTCGCTCGCCGCATGGGGCGTCGAAGGCCGCGTTCCGTTCCTTGACAAGGAATTCATCGACGTCGCGATGCGCGTCAATCCGCAGGACAAACTGTGCGTCCGCAGTCCGGACGGCACGCAGCGCATGGAAAAATGGATCCTCCGCAAGGCATTTGAAGACTACCTGCCTAAGGAAATCGTCTGGCGGCAGAAGGAGCAGTTCAGCGACGGCGTCGGCTACAATTGGATTGACACGCTGCGGAAGGTCGCGGAAGAAAAAGTCAGCGACGCGAAATTCGCCGCGCGCGAAAAGCGCTTTCCAGTCAACACGCCCGCCACAAAGGAGGAATACTACTACCGCGAAATTTTCGCCGGATTCTTCCCGTCGGAAGCCGCCGCCGCAACCGTCCCGCATGAAGCGAGCGTCGCCTGCTCGACGGCAAAGGCGCTCGAATGGGACGCCGCCTTCAGGAACATGAACGAACCGAGCGGCCGGGCAGTCGCCGGAGTCCATGAGGAGGCGTACAAAAGATGACGGCCGGACTGTCCGGCACGCCAGAACCCGCCGCCATTCTGCATCCGCAGATTCTTGACCGCATTCCGCCAAATGTGCTATGATTAGCGGAATGGGATATTAGCTCAGTCGGTTAGAGCAGAGGACTCATAATCCTTTGGTCCAAGGTTCAAGTCCTTGATGTCCCATTTAAACCTCCTAAGAAAAAGAAGAGGGACAGGCGGACGTTGTTCGCCTGTCCCTCTTCTTTTAACGTCCTGCCTCCGCACAAAAACAACTTTTCCTTGCGATTTCGGGAATTTGACTTATAATGAAACCATGCAGTGCATACGAAATCTTGTTGAATACTACGACGAATTGCATCCAGTGACAGACAGCATCAAAGATTTCTACGGACAATTTAAAATGCAGTATCCGTTCCCACAGAAATTTCTGCATATCGGCTCAGGCACTGGCTCCCTTGAATTCTTCCTCGCAAAGGAGGGATATGACGTTACAGGAATCGAAGTGTTCCAACCGCTGCTCGATTCCGCAATTCTCAAACGCCGGACGCAGCTGCTTTCCATCCGGTTTTTCAATCTTTCCACACTCGAAATGGGAAAATTTCTCGGCAGGAAATTCTACAACGTCATCTCCTGCCTGAACAACAGGATTGTCTTCATCCGTGACAAAGAAATGATGCGGAAATTCTTCTCCGACTGCCATGAACTGCTTTCTGACGGCGGCACGCTCGTCCTGCAATTGTACAACTACAAAAAGCCGGAGCGCGCGGACACAGCCGCAATGCCGGAAAAAAGCAGCATCCGCGCAAAACTGTACACGAAAATCGCGTATCAAAACAACGGCGCGCAGCTCAGCCAAACTTTGGAAACAGGAAACGGCAGCATCATTCCCATCATTCAAGACGAGGCGATTTATCCGCTCGCACAAGATGAAATCAAGCAGTTCGCGGAGGAATCAGGCTTCCGCGAAATCAGATTTTTTGAAGGATTCGGCGGACAGCCGGCAACGGAACAGTCAGAAGAAATCGTCTGCATCCTCACATGCTGACCGCCCGGCGGCAAAATGCAGCGCGCCGGGCTATTCAATCTTCCACTTTCCGCCTTCTTTTACAAAGCGCCTTGCGTTCACTTCCAAAAGCCGCCCGTCCTCGCCGAGCATCTTAATCATGGAAGACAGCGGATTTACTTCCGTGATTTTGAAATTCGTGCCGTCATAATGCAGATGGATTCCTTCAGACGGCAGCTTTTTCCGCGCCTCGCTGTACCAGTCGAATTCATAGGACAGGCAGCACAAAAGCCGTCCGCACTGCCCGGAAATTTTCATGGAATTGAGCGAAAGGTTCTGGTCTTTCGCCATCTTGATGGAAACCGGACGGAGCTTGTCGGAAATTCCATGGCAGCAGAACGAACGTCCGCAGACGCCCAAACCGCCGACAATCCGCGATTCGTCGCGCACTCCAATCTGGCGCAGCTCAATCCGCATCCGGAACACTGAAACCAAATCTTTGACCAACTTCCGAAAATCAACCCGGTTTTCCGAACTGAAAAAGAACAGCGCCTTCTGCTCGTCAGCCAGAAAATGCACCGAAATCAGCTTCATGTCCAGATTGTGATCCGCCACCTTTTCCCGGAAAATGCGGAACGCCTCCGCCTCCTTCTGCTTGTTTTCCTCCACGCGCGCAATATCTTCCTTGGTCGCCTTCCGGTCAATCACAACGATGTCCGACAGTTTGACGCCCATCGGCTTTTTCGACGTTCCTAGAACGCGAGCCATATCGCGTCCATACCGTGTCGGCGCGATGACAAAATCACCAGGCTTGATGTCCAGCTTCTTCTCATTGCGCGCATACACATTTTCGCAGGAATAGGAAAGCTTCAAGCAGAAAAGCGGCTGCGCAAACACAGCCCCGGAAGCCGGCTCATCCGCAAAACCAGAATCGTCCGAATCTTCCAACGAGGAAAGATTGATGCCTTCTGTATCTATGTCATTCTCAAAAATGTCGCTCATATCGCCTCGATTATACCTGTTAAGCAGCAAAAAAATCTACCAGCAAGCCCTTGATTTCATCAACCCGGGAAAGCAGTTTGAACCGATCCGCCTGATTCTGCAAAATCATCGTCGCAATTTCGTCGAGCTTCCTATCGACGACGCGAACCTGCACATACGGATCCCGCGGACGCGTCTCAGCGAAGAACGGCCCCCGCTTGTTCCGCGTCATTCCAAACCGCTTGATTTTGGAAACTTCATAATTGTTCTTCTCAATGTAACGGAGGAACTGCCCGACCGCCTTGCGGAATTCTGCGAACGCCGCGCCGTCCATCTGCTGCACCAACGCGTCGCCGGCAATATCGACGGCGTCCTTCAAAAAAACGACAGCGTCCTCGGTTGAAAGCCCCGCAATTTCCGGCGGCAGCCCGGAAGACGCAAGCTCCTCCAATTCATGGCTTTTTTGAATAAGCGAAGAGAATGAGGCGCGCCTTGCCTTGTCCGCCTTCTCCTTGCCCTGACCCTTGGACGCTTCTTTGGAAGCGCTCGCGGCGGCGGAAAAATATAATGACGCGCTGAGCGGATCCACCGAATTCATGAAAGGATCGCCTTGTCGCGGATCGCCTTCGCCTGAAGGAACCGCTCCGCTTCCGCCGCATACGCCGGCTCGTCCGAGATGGAAATGCAATGCCCATGAAAGACCACGCGCTCTTCCATTTGGACATGGCGCGTCATGATGTTCCCGATGACGGCGGAAGAAGAAAGCAGCTTTACGCCGTCCGCCGCAGAAATGTCGCCGAATACGATGCCGCCGATGATTGCGGATTTCGCAGTTATGTTGCCGCGGATTCTGGCGCGCTCGCTGAGGATGACCGCGCCGTCCGTCTCAAGATTTCCGTCAATGTCGCCGTCGATGCGGATGAATCCGTTGACCTTCATGTCGCCTTTGACAAACGAACCGTTTCCTACAAGCGTATTGATGGAAATGTCGTCGAACCGTACTGCCATGGCTTATTTTGAAAGCTTTACGTTGATATACTTGCTTGGATCTACAACGTCGGAGCCGATATGCACTTCGTAATGCAGATGGGGGCCGGTCGTGATTCCTGTATTTCCAATGTTTCCGATAATCTGTCCCTGGCTTACGTACTCGCCCTTGGTAACGCGCGTCGCGCTCATGTGCGCGTACCGCGTATACATTCCGTGCTTGTGCCGGATGACGACATAAATGCCGAAGCTGTTGTCATAGCCGACGGTCACAACCTGTCCGTACGCGGTCGCCATAATCGGATCGCCGGAACGCCATGTGGAAAAATCGACGCCCTTGTGGATGTACCATTGTCCGGTAATCGGATGAATGTTCGGCCCGAACATCATGGAAATATGGACGTTCGGATTGGAAACCGGCCAGATATTCGGAATTTCCTTGAAGAGGCTGCTCTGGTTTTCAAGCATTTTTCCAATCTGCTCGATCGGCTGGACGGCGTCTTCCAGATAGGTTGCAAGGGAGCGGATATCCGCCGTCTCCCGGTACGCGCCGCCCGCCGCATCATTTGAACTGAACAACGAAGAAAGGTCGCTGCTTCCCACGGACGCCTGCGAAACATTGCTGCTGCGATCCAATCCGAGCAGCGCCAGCGAACTGGAGAACGACGCCTGAAAGCGCTTCGCCGCCTGCATGAGGTTGGTGTTCTCGTCGCGCAGCTCGTCCAAACTGGCGAGCGTCTCCCGGTTCTGCGCCATGAGCGCGCTGATCTCCAAACTGGAAGAAACCGCCTTTTTGTTCAAATACAGGAACGACGCGGCAACTCCTACGGCAAGGATGATTCCCAACGAAAGCGCAAAGACATTCGTCTGAAAATTGATGACCTTGCTCTGCGAATGCGGCACGATCATAATCGTCAGCTTGCTGTCAAACACTTTGAATATGCGCACGAAAGAATTTCTGATTGTCTTGAGGAATGAAACAAAACCGTTCTGAACATTGGAAGCGAATCTTTTTTCTATCTTTTTATACTTTTGCGTTCTCGCCACTTCATTCTCCGGGAAAATGCGTCCAGTGCATAACGTTCACAGTATAGCACAGCGAAAGATTCTCTGTCAAATAAATAAGTTGACAACTCTGGAAACCTATATTATCCTTATCGGTAGAAATAGTTCTTCAAAATACTATTTTTGGGACATATCCTGTCTAACCATCATTTTTTGGACGAAAGCCATGCAGTTTTTTGATACTCATGCCCACATCGGGCTTATCTACGATGACCCTATAGAACAATTGCGCGTGATACAGCAGGCGAAGCAGGCCGGCGTATCCAGAATCATCAGCATCAACAACAGCCTGCACGATTTTGCGCGCGTCTACCCGAACCTCAAGGCGATTCCCGGCATCTATCATGCGGTGGGCATCGCGCCGTCGGAAGTGACGAATCCGGGAGCGGACTACATTTCCAAAATAGAAGACTATCTGTCATATCCGAACGTCGTCGCTGTCGGTGAAACCGGGCTTGACTACTACAAGCGCTTCGGCGACAAGCGCTCGCAAATCGAACTGTTCATCACGCAGCTGGAAATCGCACAAAAGCACAACCTGCCCGTCATCATCCACAACCGCGACGCCGGAAAGGACATTTTCGACGTCCTTTCAGAACGGATTCCAGACGCGGGCGCCATCTTCCACTGCTATTCGGAAGACGCGGCATACGCAAAGAAATGCCGGAACTTGAACGTCTACTTTTCGTTCGCGGGAAACCTCACCTACCGCAACGCGCGCAACCTGCACGAAACCGTGCTGAACGTTCCGATTGACAGGATCCTCATCGAAACGGAAAGTCCGTTCATGATTCCGGCGGAATACCGCGAGCGGAAGCGCACGATGCCGGCATATTTGACATCAACCGCCACCTTCCTCGCGGAAATGCTGGAAATGGATTTGGAAGCGTTGAGCAAGCAGCTTTGGAAGAACAGCTGCGCCGTGTTCAAGCTGCCGGAAGCCTGATGCTCTACCATCCCGTCAAAATCGGAACGCTTGAACTGGGCGGAAACCTGTTCCTCGCGCCGGTCGCAGGATACAGCGACCGCTCGTTCCGTTCCATCTGCGTAGAAAACGGCGCGTCGTTCACCTACACGGAAATGGTTTCCGCAGAAGCGCTCGTCCGCAAGAACATCAAGACGGAAGCGCTCATGGCGCGCGCCGCAAACGAATCGGCCTACGCCGTGCAGATTTTCGGAGGAACGCCTGAAACCATGGCGGCGGCGGCGGCGGAAATCGTGCGGGAAAAGACGCGCTGCGAATGCATCGACATCAACGCCGGCTGCCCCGTGCCGAAAATCGTAAAGACCGGCGCCGGCGCCGCATTGACGCGCGACCCGGAACGGCTCGGCGCAGTCGTTGCGGCGGTGGTCCGCGCCTGCGGCTCAGACTGCGCGGTTACCGTAAAAATCCGTTCCGGCTGGGACGAAGGCCGCATCACGTGGCGGGAAGCCGCCGCCGCCGCGATGGAGGCTGGAGCCGCCGCAATCACGCTCCACGCGCGGACGCGGGCGCAAGGCTACGAAGGAAAGGCCGACTGGCAGAAGCTTGCCGAACTTTCCGCACTCGCCGCCGGAAGAATTCCAATCTTCGGCTCAGGCGACCTGTTCACGCCGGAAGACGCCGAGAGGATGCTTCGGGAAACCGGGTGCGACGGCATCATGTTCGCGCGCGGCGCGATGGGCAATCCGTTCATCTTCCGAAAGACGGCCGACCTGCTGAAAGCCGGCTCGTATCAGGAAGTTCCAACCGCCGTGCGGATTGCCGCGGGCTTCCGCGAGCTTGAGCTGCTCGCCGCAGACATCGGCGAAGCCGGCGCCTGTCTGGAAATGCGCAAGCGATTCTGCGCGTACGCAAAAGGAATTCCAGGAAGCTCCGCGCTCCGGCAGAAAATTGTCGGCGCAAAGACGGCCGCGGAGTACCACGCAATTTTGGACGCGCTCTGCTAGGAATTGCAAAACGGCTTTTTTTCTATTAAACTGGCTCCATGAATATCATCGTTGTTGGAAATGGCGGCAGAGAGCACGCCATCTGCTGGAAGCTGGCGCAAAGCCTTGAAGTTGAAAGAATCGTCTGCGTTCCCGGAAACGGCGGAACAGCGGCGGAAGCAAAATGCACGAATATCGACATTCCGCGCTGCGGATACCTTGACAAAAGCGCGTCGCCGTACGTCCAGATCGCAGCGCATGAAAACTGCACGCTGGCAGTCATCGGCCCGGAAGATCCGCTCGCCGCGGGACTTGCCGACGAATTCTGGAACGCTGGAATTCCGTGCGTCGGGCCAAAAGCCGCCGCCGCGCAGCTGGAAGCCAGCAAGGATTTCGCGAAGGCGTTCATGCGGAAGCACAACGTCGCCTGCGCCGCAAGCGAAACATTCACGGACGCCGCCAGCGCCGCCGCTTACGTTAAGGCGCACGGAGCGCCGATTGTCGTCAAGGCTGACGGACTTGCCGCCGGAAAAGGCGTCGTCGTCGCCGCGACGGAGCAGGACGCGCTCGCCGCAATCGCCGACATCATGGAATCGGGGCGGGTCGGCGACGCCGGCAGAAAAATCGTCCTTGAAGACTATCTGGAAGGAACGGAAATCTCAGTCCTCGCGGCGGTCTCCGTTACGGAATCGGGCGGCGAAACAAACATCATCGTGCCGTTCCTGCCCGCGCGCGACCACAAGCGGCTGTACGACGGCGCGAAAGGCCCGAACACCGGCGGCATGGGCGCAGTCTGCCCGTTGCAGGACGTCTCCGCCGGAGATCTGGCGCGGTTCCGCAGCGCAATTCTGGAGCCGACGCTCAACGGGCTGGCTGCCGAACGATTCGACTACCGGGGCTTCCTGTTCTTCGGCGTCATGCTCACGGCGGACGGCCCGAAGCTCCTCGAATACAACGTGCGCCTCGGCGACCCGGAGACGCAAGCGGTGCTTCCGCTCATGGACGCCGACTTCGCCGCACTCTGCCGAGCCATCACCGACGGCTCGCTCGCACAGTTCGAACTGAAATGGAAGGACGGCTTCCAAGTCTCGCCGGTCGTCGTATCCGGCGGCTATCCGGGAAGCTATCCGAAAGGAAGGCCCATCTCCATCGACGGGCGGAAAGCCGCGCAGGCGGGCGCAAAAATCTTCATAGCCGGAGCGGTGCAGGCCGCGGACGGCGGAACGGGGCTTGTTACAAGCGGCGGACGCGTCCTCGCGTGCAGCGCGTTCGGCAGCACGTTCGACGAAGCGTGGAAGAACGCCTACGCCGCCGTCGGCGCCGTCCATTTCGACGGACAGTTCTTCCGAACGGACATCGGACTGCCTGGAGCGGCGGCAAGCGGAAAGCTGTAGTCCGCGCGCATAAAAAACGCCGCGCCATGGGGATTCCACGGCGCGGCGCGCCTTTTGCTACGGCGTTTCCCGCAGCCATCAATTATTCGTCATCGTTCTGGAGGGCGTCGTAGCCTTCCTCGCCGGTGCGGATTTTGACGACGTTGTCCACCTTGTAGACGAAAATCTTGCCGTCGCCGATGTGTCCCGTATACAGAACCTTCTTCGCCGTCTCGATGACCGTGCGTACAGGCACTTTGGAAACAACGATTTCGACCTTGATTTTCGGAAGCAGGGTGATTTCAAGCGGAACGCCGCGGTAATATTCACTCGCCCCCTTCTGCATTCCGCATCCCATCACGTTCACGACCGTCATGCCGGTAACGCCGATGCCGTTCAGCGCCGCCTTGAGCGCGTCGAACTTCGTCTGCCTCGTAACAATCACAATCTTGCTGAACACCGCATCTTCCGGCGCGCCCTCCCGCACGACCGTCGTCACGGGAACGGCCTGCGAGACAGGAATTTCGACGCCCGCCACCTTCGCCTCCGCAACTTCCCCGGCGGAGAACTGCGAGACGAAGCCCGCATAGCTTGAATCGATGCCGTGCTCCAGCTTGTCAAGGCCGAGGATTTCCTCTTCCGGCGTAACGCGCAGCCCGTGCGCCTTGTTGATGACGGTGAACGTAATCAGCATGCAGACCGCCGGCCACGCGAGGATGCAGGCAATGCCGAGCGCCTGGATGCCGAGCTGGTGGAAGCCGTGTCCGTAGAACAATCCGCTGTCAACGTTGAACAGTCCGCACGCAAGCGTCCCCCAGATGCCGTTCGCCAGATGGACGGCGACCGCTCCGACAGGATCATCGATGTGCAGCTTGCAGTCAAGGAATTCGACGACGAACACGACGAGAAATCCAGACACAATGCCGATGACCAGCGAACCGAGCGCGTCAGTCGTCGCGCAGCCCGCGGTAATCGCAACAAGCCCGGCGAGCGACGCGTTCAAGGACATGGACACGTCCGGGCGTCCGTGCTTGATCCACGTATAGAG
>CAMWPF010000038.1 GCA_947176045.1 uncultured Treponema sp.
GCAGAACTGCTGCCTCAAAAAATATGCTGCGGAATGTAACCATTCTCAAAGAAAACGTTTCTATATATGAAACGCGAATGATAAAGCGAAGTCAGGTAAGGCCGCCGGTTTCCTCCTTTTCCGGCGGTCTTTTTATTTTGCCCAGTCGATTTTGTTCAACAAGAGGCGCGCCTCCGCATTTTCAGGATCCAGCGTCACCGCATATTCCACAGAACGCCGCGCGTTCTGAATGTCGCGAAGGTCATAATACAGCCGCGCCATCCGATACATCGCAAGGGATTTCGTCTTGAGGTTCGTCGTCCGCCCTGCAATCTTTCCATACAAATCCAACGCATCGCCCGTCCGCCGCAGCGAACTGTAGACAGCCGCAAGATTCAATGCGGCCCGGTCGGAAGCCTTCGGCGAAAGCACCGCGCCGCCGGACGGCTCGAAGACGCATGACTCGTACAAAAAGACTGCGTCGTCCGCCCGCTTGGCGTGCGCCGCAAAATATGCCGCGTATTCAACTTCCTTCTTTGTCAAAGCCGGCGCGCGCTGCACGAGGTTCTGCCAGAAATCAGCGTCAATAGGAATGTCATACTGATTCGACATACACTTGAAATACAGCCGCCACGCCTCTTCGGAATGCCTGCTTGCAAGCAGATAGCTGAGCGCGTAATCGAGAATCAGCGGAGGATAGACGCCGGGCGCGACGGCATTCTCTTCCATCACCCGCCACAAATCGGCAGTCTTCTCCCGTTCGCTCATGCCTGCCGCCTGCTTGTACTTCAAATCCAAATTGACAATGTACAGAAGGGCATCGGGATTCCGCTCCAAACTCCGCGCAATCCGTTCCACCGCGTCGCTCACTGGAACCTGCACCCGGTTGTTGTACGCCTCCATTTCCAATGTCGCAAGGCCTTCATCCCGGAGCGTCCGCTGCAAGGAATCTTCAGCACGCATAGAACTGGAGCGCCACGCAAAATCCGCATACAAAGCCAGCGCCGGAACAAAATCCTGCCATCGGTTGACAGCGAACGAAAGGAGCCGGAAGCATTCATCATCATCCCCCTGTTCGGAAGCCCAGCGGGCGCTGTTTGTGAAGATGACCGGCAGAAGCCGGCTGTCCGCTTCCGATGCGGCGGAACCGTCCGACTGCCGGGCGAGGGAATCGAAAAATTCCCCGATGAACTGCCGGCGCATTTCTTCCGCCGCCCCGCCTTCCGACAGCGCAATATAGGAATCCGACGCTACGGCAGCCAGCCGCGCCATCAGCTGCGGAGTGCGGGCGCCTTCTGGAAGGTATGCCGCCAGCCGCTGCGCGGCTTCTGCATACCGGATGGAATCTCCGTAATGCCGCGCGTCATACATGACCAGCGCCCAAAAGTATGAATCTTGGACATCGGAAACGCTGTCCGGCTGCACTGCCGCCGCCTGCTCATACGCGCCGGACGCAAGGCAAAGCGCCGCGCAGTTCCGCAGCCACGCATTATCCTTTGTGCCAGCGTATGCGTCCAAATAAACAGAATAATAATCCGGCTGGCGGAACGCCGCACGGAATTCATCCCCTGACGTCCGGCGAGCGGCGTCCCGCAACAGCGCCTCGGAATATACCGAGCCGTACTTCGTGCCGGAAAGCCTTCTTCCCGCAGCTGCAGCGGCTTCCGTCCGCCCGGCGCGCGTCAAAAAATTGCAATATACTGCAACCAGCTCCAGATTTTCAGGATTTTTCTTCAGCGCACGGACAAGTGTTTTTTCCGCACGCTCCTGCTCGCCCAAACTGGCATACCGCCGGAAGATGCCCAGCTGCTCCCATGAGCCGTACGCCTTCTTTTCAATCTGCTCCAATTCTTGGAGCGCATCCTTGTACTGCTTCTGCTGGATCAATGCGTCGATGGAATCCAACGCGCCGACAAACGACTTCCGCTCCGCCTTCATCGAACAGGATGCAAAAGGCAGAACAATCAGCGCAAAAATGAAGCAAAGCGGTGCAGCTGTATGGCAGGGAATTTTCATCTTTTCCGACCTACCGCGTCGAACGGTTTCGCAAACGCCGCACGCACATAAAACGCCTGCGGATTTTCCGCCTATGATTGTACAATATCCTTGCTGATCTTATCAAGAATCGCATTTGTAAATTTGTGGGAGTCGTCGGAACCGTAGTCCTTCACGATTTCCACCGCCTCGTCGATGACAACGGAAGCAGACAGCTCCTTTTGGTACAGAAGCGAATAGACGCTCATCCTGATGACGGCAAGCGCCACTTTGTTGATCCGCCGGAACGACCAGCGCGCCGACAAATGCGTCTTTATCAGGACGTCCACCTCATTGATATGCTCCAATGTTCCTTGCTCCAGAAGCCGGGCGAATGCAAACACTTCCTCCTTCTTTTCCGACGGAAGCTTTTCAAAAACGGCAAGCAGATTGTCAATCAGGCAGTATTTCACGCCGTTGTCGGCAACCGAGGCGTCCAACGCGGCCGCATCGCCGACAATTTCCGGCGCCGCAGGAGGTTCAATTCCGCCGGCGGAATTGCGCGCGTCATCCGCAAAATCCGCGCAATCCCGCTCAAGCCATGAAAACGAAAGCAAATCTTCAGCAGGAACTCCGCCGACATCCCACAAATACAGCGCCTGAAACGCAAGTATCCGTCCAATTCTTCGAGACATGAACGCACCTTACCAGCTGAGCAGCTTGTCCAAATCAGCGCCCGTCTTCTTGCGCTCCACGTTCGCTTCCGTGTCAAGCTCCTCTGAAATTTCCTGCGCTGCAAGCGTCAGATATTCCATCTGCTTCTGCTGTCCGAGCGTCTGCTTTATATAATCGTAGACCGTCACCGTCGTCTCCGGCTGGACGACGTCGCTCAAGGAAAGCATCTTCGCCTCGAATTTCTTGATAATCGTATAAAACTGGAAATTCGTATCGCGCTCGGCAATCGGGGAAATATACCCCTTGTCCTTATCGAACAAGGAAATCAAATCTTGATATGAAATGCCGAGCTGCTGCGCGCTGAGCTGGTTTTTGTTCACAAGCACTTCGCCCGCCTGGAAACCGGAATTTTCTTTCTTGGATTCCACCGCAATCTGGTTGGTCGTCAGCTTCTTCTCTTTCAGCTTGTTGTACAAGTCGTCCGCCTTCGCGCGCGCCGCCTCCGCATTGTTTTCCTTCGGAACAATGACAAGGAACATCTTGAACATATCCGTCCAGACAAACGACGTCTTGTTCAATTCGTAAAATGCGCGGATCTCCTCGTCCGATGGGGAAACGCCTTCCAGCTCCGTCCGGCGCTGCGACAGGACGTACTGCTGGGCAATGAGCTGCGACTTCAAGTAGTTCTTGTAATCGGCGACGGACATTCCAGACTGCTGCCGCATATACTCGTCCAGCGACATATTCGTCTGCTCTTTGATGAGCTGCTCAAATTCCTGCTCCGTGACGTTCCTTCCAATCTGCTGGGAGACGGACTGCAAGAAATACTGCTCGACCGTGCTGTCCGGAATGGAGATTCCGCTCTTCTGCGCCGCCTGGATGACCAGCTTTTCCTGAATCAGCGCGTCAAGAACCTTCTTCCTGTCGCTGACGGAAAGTTCCGTTCCGCGCTGCTTTTGGTATGTTTCCACACGGCTTTTCAACTGCTTGACAGTAATCGACTCATTCTTATTCAACTTGACGACGGCGAGAACCTGCAGATCCGACTGGGCGGACACCACCGCCGCGGAAAATACCATCAAGAATGTAAGGGCAAAACGTTTCATAGAATCCTTTCCTTTGTAAAAATCCAATATAATTTATTATTATACACTGAAAATCCGGTAAAAGTTACAAAAATCGCCGGATTTTCTCCGTCACTTCTGTTCGTCCTCGTGCTCCAGCGGCAGGCCGCCTTCGATGACCGCGCGGATGCGGCGGACGCCGGCAGATGAAGACTGCTCCTTCACGATGCGGAAGCGTCCGATCTGCGCCGTATGCTGCACGTGCGGCCCGCCGCAGACTTCCGTTGAAAAACCGCCGATGGAGTACACTTTGACCTTCTCGCCGTACTTGTTCGCAAACAGCGCGCGCGCGCCGGCCTTCTTCGCCTCGTCGAGCGACATGACCTGCATTGTAACCGGCAGATCCTTTTGAATCTGCTCGTTCACGATGTCTTCGACCTGCTGAATCTGCTCCTTCGTCATCGGCTCCGGATGCGTGAAATCAAAGCGCATCCGCTCCTCGTTGATGTTCGAGCCTTTCTGCGCGACATGCGGCCCCAGAACAACTGCAAGCGCCTCATGCAGCAGGTGCGTCGCCGTGTGGTACTTCGTCGTCGTGTCGGAACGCTCGGCAAGCCCGCCTTTCGCGGCGCCCGCATCCAGCGTCTTGGACGCCTCCTGATGCTTCCGTTCCGCTTCCTTGAAGCCGTCCAAATCGACGGCGAACCCGTTTTCCGCCGCAAGCTCCTGCGTCAGCTCGATCGGGAAGCCGAACGTGTCGTACAGGCGAAATGCGACGCGTCCCGGAATCACCTTCTGCGGATTCTTCATAAGGTTCGGCAGCAGCTTCTGGAATTCAACTTCTCCCTTGCGCAGCGCCTCGCGGAATTTTCCCTCTTCCGCCGTCAGCTCCGAACAGATTTTTCCACGGTTCTGCTCCAGCTCGGGATACGCGTCCTTGAAATTTTCAATGACGGTTTCCGCGACGGACGCAAGGAACGCCTCGTCGATTCCCAACTTCCGGCCATGGCGCACGGCGCGGCGGATCAACCTGCGGAGGACATATCCAGCGCCGAGATTGGACGGCGAAACGCCCTTTTGGTCGCCGAGGATGAATACGGACGCCCGGCAATGATCCGCAATGATTCGGACGCTCCTGTCCTTTTCCGCATCCGCTCCGTATGAATATCCTGAAAGCGATTCGACAGCCTTGATAATCGGCTGGAACACCTCCGTCAGATAGACGCTCGTCTTTCCTTGCAGGATGCAGTTGGTGCGCTCCAAGCCCATGCCTGTATCGACATTCTGCTTTTCCAGCCTGACAAGCGTATGTTCGTCAATCCGGTTGAACTGCATGAACACATTGTTCCAAATTTCCAGCCAGTTTTCACTGTCGGTGCCTTTGTTCGAGCCGGCGGGCGGAACGCCTTCGCCGACCCAGTAAAAAATTTCCGTATCAGGCCCGCACGGTCCGGTCGGACCGGCCGCCCACCAGTTGTCCGCTGCCGGAAGGTAGGCAATTCGCTCCGCCGGCATTCCGACGTCCTTCCAATACTGCGCGGCATCCTCGTCCCGCGGCGCGTTCTCGTCTCCCGCAAACACCGTAACGGAAAGGAGCGCCGGATCCAGGCCGAGCCACTTCGGACTGGTAAGAAATTCATAGCTGAACGCGATTGACTCCTTCTTGAAATAATCTCCGAGCGACCAGTTGCCAAGCATTTCAAAGCACGTCAGATGGCTTGCGTCGCCAACCTCATCGATATCTCCCGTGCGGATGCACTTCTGATAGTCGGTCAGCCGTGTTCCCGCTGGATGCGGCTCGCCGAGCAAATACGGCACGAGCGGATGCATTCCGGCAGTCGTAAACAGGACGGACGGATCATTGTCCGGAATCAAGGACTGCCCTGAAATTTCCACGTGGTTTTTGCTTTTGAAAAAATCGATGTATTTTGTCCGAAGTTCATTCGCTGTCATACTAACATATTTTATTGAGCGCGGGATTCCGCGTCAAGAGATGGTTCCGCCTCCATGCGGCGGAGCGCCACAGGCTGACCTTTGGCGGCATAATATCGATCCGGACTTATGCGGACGGGGGAAAGAATGACGGCATCCTTGTTGACGGCCGCCCCTGTGCGCGGCGGATCTTTCCTTGACTGTGAGGAACTGGCGGCCTCCGCCGGCTCGAACTGCATCGCATAGGCATCTTGCAGCAGTCCGGCAGGCTCCGCGCTCCGAAACTGCACGACAGGCTTTCCGCCAATGCTGTCCATGACATACATTCCCGCCTCTAAAACGGCGCCGCTTCCGTCCGCAATCGTATAGCCGTTCTCTGAAAACACATAGACATTTCCCTGTCCGTCCGTCCACGGAAGTCCGTCCGCCAGCGCCTCCAAAAAGGCATCGGCGGCATTTTCCCGCCGCTCCTCTCCGAACGTGCTTCGGAACGACATCTTCCTGTACACGCCGTCCCACCGGTTGCCTTCCGTGATGACCATGCCGACATCATCATGGACATGAACTGAAATTTCATTGACGCCCGTAAGCATGATGTCGAACCGGCGCTTCATGCTGGAAATAATCGAATTGACCGTCGTCAGATAGATGCCGCTCCGGCGCAGGCTGCTGTCCACCCATGAATAAACGCTTTCCGTATCATCCGAAAGGAAGATGACCTCCTTTTCGTCATAATTGAAATATATATATCCGGGAAGCGCGCCGCTGTTCGCAACCTTGTACCAGAAGCCGTCCAAGAACTGCGAAAACGTTTCGACGCTGCCGTTCTGGATCCGGGCCAGCTCGCGCGCCGCCATGCGGCTCCCTGTAATGCGCAGCTGCCGCGAAAAGACGTATTTCCGCTGTCCGGCGTTCCAAACATATTCCGTCTGAATCTGGCTGACGGCGGCGGTGGAAGCGTCCTGCTCCTCCGTCCTGTCGGAACTGTACACCCAAACGGGAAAGCTCGCGCTTTTCGCTTGGGAAAGTTCATACGCCTCCGAACGCTCCGTCTGCTGGATGAAAATCGTGCCGTCTGAAGAAAAGTCGCCAATGTTCAAAAGTTCGACCTTTCCGTCCTTCCTGCTGCAAAGATACATCCGCATCATAAAATCGCCGTCCGCCTTCACGCCTTGGTACACCAGCGCGATGCGGTGGTCTCCGGTCATATCCAGCCCCGTGTACGAAAACGTGCGGATTCTGGAAATTTCTGTCGCAATTTCCGCAGAACGTTCATACGTGTTCAATTCAGGATTGTACAACCCGACAATCAAAAACAAGAATGCCGAACCCGCCCGCCGAACCGCGACAATCTGATCGTCATACGTGTCGCCGTCAAAATCAACGGAATACGTGCTCATCAGCGTCTCCGTCGGAAGCAGCGGCACGAACGATGTCTGCGCGCCGCCAGAGAGCATGGAATCATCAGAAGAAGCGTCCGCCGCCGCATCCGGTGAAAACGGCGTAACAACTTTCGGACGAACAAAACTGTTTGATTTTTTCAAGACAAAAAAGCGGATGCCGAAAAGAACCAGCAGCAGGGCGGCGGCGGAACAAAAAAAACGGGCGGCAATGTTCGCTTTCTTTTTCATAAAATAGAATCACACAGAAGGCTAATAGAGCGTATTGGATTTGAACCAATGACTTCCACCGTGTGAAGGTGGCACTCTACCACTGAGTTAACGCTCCAAAACAATACTAATATAAAAACACAAATCCGGCGTCTTTGTCAACGCCTGAACCCAAAAAAATCGAGGGGAAGGACGTTCCGTCCTTCCCCTCGGACTCAGATGTCATCCTGCCATCAATACATTCCGCCCATATCTCCGCCGGCAGGCGCCGCAGGAGCCTTCGGTTCAGGAATGTCTGTAATCGCGCATTCTGTCGTCAAAAGCGTTCCCGCGATGGACGCGGCGTTCTTGAGCGCGGAGCAAGTGACTTTCGCCGGATCGATGATGCCGGCCTCCATCATATCGCACCACTTGTCCGTATATGCGTCGTAGCCGACGCCCTTCTTCTCGGATTTCGCGCGCTCCGCAATGACTGCGCCGTCCAGACCGGCATTGTCTGCAATCTGGCGGATCGGCTCTTCCAACGCGCGGCGGACGATCTTGAAGCCGACCTTCTCGTCTTCAGTCAAATCAGCTGGAATCGCATCAAGCACTTTTGACGCCTCGACAAGCGCAAGTCCGCCGCCGGCAACAATGCCTTCGTCCAACGCGGCGCGCGTTGCGGCGATCGTATCCTCGACACGGAACTTCTTTTCCTTCATTTCTGTTTCCGTCGTCGCACCGACATTGATGACTGCGACGCCGCCGGCAAGCTTTGCAAGGCGCTTCTGCAGCTGCTCCTTGTCATAGCTGGAAGTGCTCTTTTCAATCTGATGCTTGATTTCCTCAACGCGGTCGGAGATCGCCTTCTTGCTTCCGGCGCCGCCGACAATCGTCGTGTTGTCCTTGTCGATCTTGATGGACTTCGCATTTCCAAGCATGGAAACATCCGCCGTCTCAAGCTTCAGCCCCACTTCGTCAGAAATCACCTGTCCGCCGGTCAGAATCGCGATGTCCTGCAGCATATCCTTCCTGCGGTCGCCGAATCCGGGCGCCTTGACCGCGCACACCTTGATGGTGCCGCGGATTGTATTCAGAACGAGCGTCGTGAGCGCCTCGCCGTCAACGTCTTCCGCAATGATGATCAGCGCGCGGCCCGCATTGGCGACCTGCTCCAAAATCGGAAGCAGATCCTTCATTGAAGAAATCTTCTTGTCATGAATCAACACGTAGGCGTCCGAATAATCAGCCGTCATCCGCTCGCGGTCGGTTACAAAATACGAGGAAATGTAGCCGCGGTCGAACTGCATTCCTTCCACGGTGTCAACAGTCGTGTCCATGTTCTTGGACTCTTCCACCGTGATGACTCCGTCCTTGCCGACTTTTTCAATCGCATTCGCCAGCATCTTTCCGATTTCCGGATCATTGTTCGCTGAAATGGTCGCAATGTGCGTAACGTCCTCGGCTCCTTTGACCGGCTTGGAGTTCTTCTTGATTTCTTCAATTGCAAGCGCGACGGCCTTGTCCATGCCGCGCTTGACGTCAATCGGCGTCATGCCAGCAGCAACGGACTTCAATCCCTCGCGGACCAGCGCATAGGCAAGAACTGTCGCCGTCGTTGTACCGTCGCCGGCATCATCATTCGTCTTTGAAGCGACTTCCCGCACAAACTGCGCGCCCATATTTTCATAGGGATCCTGCAGTTCGATTTCCTTCGCAACAGATACGCCGTCTTTGGTAATCAAAGGCGAACCATATTTCTTGTCCAGCATGACCATGCGTCCGCACGGTCCAAGCGTCACCTTGACAGCCTTGGAAATCTGCTCAACGCCGGAAAGCAGCTTTTTGCGAGCTTCTTCATTAAACAACAATTGTTTTGCCATTTTTCAACTCCTATAACAAACCGGACGGAAATGCTTCCGGTAATTTTTGCTTATTTGCATAAGATACTGAAAATAATAAAGAACGGCAAGAAAAATCTGCAATTTTGTTGCATCAACTTCCCTTGATTTTTCCTGAAAATGCAGTATCTTTATGGCATACATTGCAC
>CAMWPF010000039.1 GCA_947176045.1 uncultured Treponema sp.
TGTTTACGAAGGCGTAGGCTTTAGGCGCGTCGTCCATGCTGGAGGCGGCGGCGCATGACGCGGCGGAAATTCTGGTCGCCTCGGTCCACGGCTTCGAGGGAAGGTACGGCGCGTTCCTCGGCTTGTCAACCTGCTTGAAATTTCCGTCTGCAAAATAAAACCAGCGGTGCGCGCCCGGCGTCATCGGAACGTCTTCAGGAACGGAAAGCTCCTTTTTTTGAGCGCAGCCGGAAGCAAGCAGCGCGGCGCCTGCCAGAATGAAAAAGAAAGGCGGAACAAGAGAGGGGAATCGGTGTTTCATTGTGCTTCAGTGTATATCGGGATGGATTTTAAGGCAAGCGTTATTTGCTGCGCTTTTGCGGCGGACGGCATTTCCGCCGCAAGCAGCATTGCCTCCTGCGCGCCGCATCCTCCTTCCGCCGGTCCGGAAATTCCGCCGCGCGGAAGGAGCAGGAATTCTTCCGGAACCGACTCCTTCAGCGTGAACGTTCCGGACTTCCATGCGGCTTCATTTTGCGGAATGTATGACGAGACTGCGACGAAGCGCGCGGAGCCGGCGAGCTGCTCGGAAGCGACGGCGCAGCTTTTTTTCTGCGCGAGGAGCGTCACGCTGAAGGAGCGCGCGGCGATTGCGGCGAGGATGGCGTTCCTGTCGAGCTGCCACGGATTGTAGAATGCTTCCGCGGCGGCGCCCTTCAGCGCGAGCGACGATGAGAATTTCGTCCAATTGAAGCAGGACGCATGTCGGACGGCGGCATCTTCCGGAACGCCGCTTCGGAGGGCGTAGGCGTAAAAGTCCGACAGGCAGGATGCCGCAAATCCGTCCTGCCATGAAAGCTCCGTCTGGAACGGATAGACTGCGCCGCAGGGGCGGAAGAACAGCAGCTCAGGCAGGGCGGCATGAGCCCCGCCGCCGTCCGCAGGTTCCGCCGGCGGCTCCGCATATTCGATGCGGACGACAGGCCGCGCAAGCACCGCGCACGCTTCGTTCCGGCCCACTTCCAGACGGACGGCGGCATCCGTCGGCAGGGCGCGGAATTCACGGCGGTTCTTTCCGCACACCGCTTCAATGTTCCATTGGACGAGCGCCGCCCGGACGGAGGCGTCCGCTTCCTGTGCCGGCTGCGCGCGCCCTTCCGCGTCGTTTTCCGCTGAAGGCGCGATCCAGACGGGAATGTCCTCCTGCCACTCTGGAAGGCGGAATTCTGCGGTCGCAGGAGCCGCCGCGGCGATTCCTGCCGCGCCGTTGGTGCAGGCGCACAGTTCCAATCCAAGGCACAGCGCTGACAGCGCGGCTTGCGCGGCGCGGCGCGCCGTCGCTGAACGACAGTTTTGCTTCATGCTGTATAATTCGTTGAAAAGATGCGGAAACAGGAAGCCGCGGCGTCAGTTTTCGCGGCGCAAGGAATGATGCCGCTGGGATGCTGCCGGAATCAGCGGGAATTCCAGTCGGACGGCATTCCGCGGCCGGTGTGGTCTGTCGGAGCGCGCCGCCGCTTTTTCCCGCCGGAACGCCGTGGAGCCGCGGCGGCGTTTGGATGTCCGCCGCCGCCCGAAGTCCGCCTGGAAAGTGCGTCAGTCTGTTCCGCCTGCCGCGGCGCGTTTTCGACAGCCTCCCGCCATTCCGCAGGTTCAGGCCGTTCAAATTTCAAACGCTCCCCGGTGAAGGGATGGTCGAATTCCAGCGTGCGGGCGTGGAGGGCGAGCCGTCCGAACGGATCAGTCTGCGCGCGGTAGTTTTCGTCTCCGGCGAGCGGACAGCCGCGTCCGGCAAGATGGGCGCGGATTTGGTTCTTGCGCCCCGTGTCGAGGCTCAGTTCGAACAGCGTGTGCCGCCTTCCGCGGACGATGACGGAGAAATGCGTCCGCGCCGGAACCGTCTTGAATTCCGTGCTGCCGGGGCGGGGGACGAAGCCGATGTTGCGCGCGTTGTAGGCGATTTCGTCGTCAATCAGCCCCGCGTCGGGAAGCGGTTGTGCCGGCGGCTTCGGATTTTCGGCGACGGCGCGGTAGATGCGCTCCGCAACCATCTGGTGCCACGTGTCCATAATCTTCCGCATCGCCCGTTCGGTGAGGGCGAACATCATGACGCCGGACGTCTCGCGGTCGAGCCGGTGCACGGCGAACGGCCGCCGGCCGGCGGAATACGTTCCCCTCCGGCGCATGACGAGTTCCAGCGCGTCCAGAGCCGTCCGCGCGCGGCTTCCCGGATACGGCACGGAAAGCATTCCTTCCGGCTTGCAGATGACTGCAAGATAGGCGTCCTCATAAAGGATTTCGATTTTTTCGCGGCCGGAGTTCGGCTTGTGGAGCCGCTTGTATTCCGCGCTTGCCTTGACCATGCCCAGCCTCCTTCGCATTGCCGTCCGCGGAATGTCAGGAGCCGGACGGCGCGCGCCGGTTCCGCTTTGTTTCGGCGCGGATCTTCTTGCCGCGCAGCCGCCGTTCGACGGACGCCTTCGTCGGCTTCGTCTTCCGGCGCTTCCTGCGGACGCCTGCGGCGGCGGCGATTTTCGATTCCAGCCGGAGCAGGGCGGCCTCCCGGGTCCGTTCCTGAAGGCGCTCGTCCTGCGCGGCGACGGCGAGGACGTCCTCCCGGCTTATGGACGGCGCGAGGTTCCTGCGGAGCGCCTGCCGTTCCGCGTCGGACAGTCCTTCCAGCCGTTCGAGCCTGATTGCGGCGCGGACCTTCGTGCTGACCTTGTTGACGTTCTGCCCGCCGGCGCCTCCGGCGCGCGAAAACGACAGTTCCGCGTATCTGATGATTGAATCGTGAAGGAGCCGCCTGTCCATGCAGACATCAAAACACAAAACCGCCCGTTGTGCAAGGCGTCCGCGCGCCACGTTCTGCCTCGGCGGACTGTTTCGGACGGAACGGGAGCGGCCGCGTTCCGGCGAGGTTTGCAATTTCACGAAAGTCTGCTATAGTGCTTCCATGAAATTGGTCTGCGCGCCGATGGCGGCGATCGGGCATCCGGCGTTCCGCATGATGATCGAGCGGTTCGGCGGCTGCGACGAATACTACACCGAAATGATCCACGCGCCGTCGCTCCTCAACGGCGGGCCGTTCGAGCGGTTCTACACCGATCCGGCGCCCGTTCCCGAAAAAATTGTGTGGCAGCTGACTGGCCCGTCCCCCGGGCCGATGATTGACGCCGCCGGAATGCTTGCGGCGCGCGGCGGCATCGGTATCGACGTGAACATGGGCTGCTGCGCGCCGGAAATTTATTCCAGCGGCGCCGGAATCGCCTGGATGTCGAAGCCCGCCGCGGAAGTCCGCGCGCTCGTGCGCGGCATCCGGGACGTTCTGGACGGCTTTGAGCGGAACGGCGGCGGCGCGCGGCGGCTCAGCGTGAAAATCCGGCTCGGCGAGGAGGGCTTCACGGACGGCGGGCTGCTTTCGTTCTGCGACAATCTGGTGGACGCCGGCGCGCGGCAGATCGCCGTCCATCCGCGGACGCGCAAGGAAAAGTTCAGGGAGAAGCCGCGCCTTGCCTACGGCGAGCTGCTCGCCGCGCGCTACGCGTCCGCAGGTGTTTCCGTCATCGTGAACGGCGGCATCGCGGACGTTCCAGGCGCGGCGGCGGCGCTCCGGCAGTGCCCCTCGTGCGCCGGGCTGATGATCGGGCGCGCCGCCGTCCAAAAGCCGTGGATTTTCGCCGAACTTGCCGGAAGCCCGGAGCTGGCGGCATACCGGGAGCCTGCATCTGCGCCTGCGGACGGCGCCCGCGAAGCCGAAGTCGACTTGCTGCGCCTCGCGCAGGACTTCATTGCGGATGTCAAAGTCTGCCAGCCGCCGGAATTCTGGCGGACGCGGCTCCAGCGCTTCTTTTCGTATTATGCGGCGAACATGTCGTTCGCCCACTACCTCCGCACCAAGCTGCTGAACGCCCCCGACCCGGACGCGGCCGTCGGCGTCCTGTCCGAGTATTTTGAGCAGGTTCCCGACGACCGCGTCCTCATTTATCCGCGCGGGCGGACATGACGGGACGGCTTCCTGCGGAGGGACATCCGCCCGCGCGCGCCGCGGAAGTACGGCGGAACGCCGGAGGTGCAGCCTACGCCGGATGCGCAGGGGGCGCGCCGTCTGCCGCAGGCAGACCGACCGTACGGGAAGCCCGGAGCAGCCGGAACACGGCGGCCTTCGCTCCGTCCTGGACTGCCCTGTACGGCAAGTGGACGTCATGCAGGGATTTTGCTATATTCCAGTTATGGCAGAAACAATCAAATTGATCGGCATCGGCATTGTGCTTGGGATTGCGAACGTCGTTCCCGGCGTTTCGGGCGGAACCATCGCCGTCGCGTTCGGCATCTACGGCCGGCTGATCCGCGTCATCACAATCAAAGTGAGGACGATTTTGTCCGAATGGAAATTCCTGCTTCCGCTTGCTGTCGGAATGCTTGCCGGAATTTTTCTGTGCAGTTCGTTCATCAGCTTTCTGTTCGGACGGTTTCCCATCCAGACGAATTGGTTTTTTATCGGAATCATCCTCGGCAGCATTCCGATGCTGTACGTGCGGATGAGCGCGCCGGCCGCAGCTTCAAGCGGAGCGCCGGAGGGCGCGGGCATGGACGCGCACGGAGATGCGTCTGCGCCGGAGGTTCCGCCTGCTTCTGGAGATGACGGACGGCGCGGCGGGCGGACGGTTCCGCTTCCAAAGCCTTCCGCGGCGCTCTGCTGCCTTGCCGCGCTTGCGGTGATGGCTGGCGTTCTGTGCGTCCAGAAGAAGCTGGGCGGCGCGCCGTCCGGCGCTGAGACGGCGTTTTCCTTCGGACTTGCCGTGAAAGTGTTTTTAGGATTGGCGGTTGCCGCCGCCGCGATGATTATTCCCGGCATTTCCGGCTCCTTTTTGATGCTCGTTATCGGCGTCTATGGAACGATTGTTACGGCGGTCGCCGAGCGCAACATTCCGCTGCTGGTTCCCGGCGCGCTCGGAGCGGTTGCGGGGCTGCTGGGCGGCGCGCTGCTTGTCCGCATCCTGCTCGCCCGCGTTCCGGCGCAGACATACGGCGCGATCATGGGGCTTGTCATCGGCTCTGTCTGCGTGCTGTTCCCCGGATTCGGTTCCGCTGCGGTCGCCGCCGTCTCCCTGCTGTGCGCCGCCGCCGGATTCGCCGTTTCGTTTGCCGCCGGCCGGAAGCAGCGTCTGGATTGAGAAATCTGTTGACAGAACGGGAAAAAACAGGTATAGTGTTGAAACATTGCATTCCCCGATTGTGTAATGGTAGCACCTCAGATTCTGGTTCTGATTGTGGGGGTTCGAATCCTCCTTGGGGAAATGGTCCCTTCGTCTATCGGCTAGGACGAAAGATTCTCAATCTTTAAAGATGGGTTCAACTCCCGTAGGGACCGGTTCATGCGCGGAACGATTTGTTCCGCGTTTTTTTTTGCGTGCGGCGGCATTTCTTCCCGGCGGACTATGCGGAACGGGCTTCCTGCGTGTATACTGAATCCATGTTTGAAATTGAACTGAAGGCGCGCGTCCATGACCGGCGCGCCGTGTTGGAGCGGCTTGATTCCTTTGCAGAATATACGGGAAGCGTGGAGAAGCGCGATGTCTATTATTCCGCGCCGCCAGGCTGTTGCGGCAGGGACGGCGCGCCGCATCCAAGCGTCCGGCTGCGCCGGCAGACAGTGCGGCAGGACGGCATCTGCACGGATACGTCCTTCTTCACCTACAAGCGGAAGGAGGTTCGCACGGGGGACGGCGCCGCCACGGAAGTGAACGACGAAAGGGAATGCGCCGTCTCTGACCCGGAGCCGATTGCCGCATTTTTGGAGGGCATCGGATTTTCGCCGTCGCTTCAGAAGCGGAAAATCGTGGAGTCGTACCGTGTTGCGACGGCCCGCGGCACGGCGTCGCTGGAATTGTGCGGCGTGCCGCCGCTCGGCGATTTTCTGGAAGTCGAGATTCTGAGCGTGTCGGACGCGCCTGATGTTGTGACGGCAGTTCAGGCGGAAGTCCGCGCCCTGCTCGCGCGGTGCGGCGTCGCGCTGGAAGATGTGGAGCCGCGCTATTACAGCGAGCTGCTTGCGGAAGCCGGTGCGGATGGCTGCGGCGGATGATTTTTTTTCGCGGCTTTGAAGCGCCGCCGCACAATGCCGTCCGTTGCTCCCCATGGCGGCCGAAACGAACAACCCCCGGCGCAAAGCGCCGGGGGTTGGAATCTGCTGCATGAAGCAGTCCTGTATCAGTCCGCCGTAAAGCGGATGTCCTGCCAGATGGCGTTGTACTTTTCAAGCCCCTCGCCGATGTCGAGCTTGAGCTCGCAGTTTTCCATTTCTTCCGCCGGGTACATGGGCGTGGTCTTCATGTACTGCGCCGCCTCCGTGTTTACGGACGGCGGGAAGCGGAACGCGTCAAGGAATTCCGCATAAATTTCCGGCCGCTGGATGAAGTTGATGAACTGCATCGCACGGTCGTAGTGCCTTGCATTCTTGAGGATGACCATGGAGTCGATGTACATCGGCCCGCCTTCCTTCGGAATGAAGAAGTCGATAAGCTCGTCCTGCTTGTCCTCCGGCACTTCGCCGTAGACGACTTCCGCGTAGCCTTGGCAGACCCAGAAGTCGCCGGCTGCGAACGATTTTCCGAAGCCTTCCGCGTCGAACTTGACGAGGTTCGGCTTCCAGCCGTCGATGATGAGGTTCTTCGCCCGGAGCAGCTGGGCATCGTCGAGGGTGTTCACGGAATAGCCGTAGAAGGCGAGCGCGTCGCCGATGACTTCGCGCATATCGTCCATCATCGACATATGTCCGGCAAGGTCGGTGCGGGAGAAGATGTTCCAGCTTTTTTCATAGTCGGCGACTTTGAGCTTGTTCACGGCGATTCCGGCGGCTCCCATGTAGTAGGGGACGCTGTACTGCATTTCAGGATCGTAGGAGGCCTTTTCAAGGACGAGCGGGCTGATGTATTTCGCGTTTTCAAACTGGGACTTGTCGATTTCGCGGAGCATTCCCTGCGCGATCATGATGGACGTGTAGTCCTGCGACGGGAACGTGATGTCATAGCCGGTTGCGCCCGCCTTGAGCTTTGCGTACATGACTTCATTCGAGTCGAATGTATCCACTTTTACGGTGCATCCGAATTCCGCCTCAAATTTTCTGAGCACGGAGTCCGGCGTGTAGTAGGTCCAGTTGAACAAATACAGCGAATTCTTGTCATTCCTGGAGCAGGACGGCAAGCCGAGCGCGCCGAAGACGGCGGCGGCAGTCAAAATGATATTGATTTTTTTCATTTCAATACCTTCGAAGCGGACAGGCGCTTCTTTCGTAAAATATGCATCCGCGACGCAGATGGTTCCGTTTCCGGCGGCGCCGGAATGAGTGGATTTTGAAGGCGCGCGCATCAATGGGAGGCGGCGATGCCCTTGAGGCCCTTGCGGAGCGAGAACGCGACGGCGCACGTGAGGAGGATCATGACGCAGGACAGGGCGTTGATGACCGGAGAGACTCCGAACCGTATCATAGAATACACATACAGCGGCAGCGTCGTGGAGCCGGGGCCGGCTACAAAGAACGTGATGACGAAGTCTTCCAGAGACATGGTAACCGCCATCATGAAGCCGGAAAGGATTCCTGGCATGATTGCCGGAATGACGACCTTGAACATCGTGCCGAGCTCCGTCGCGCCCAAATCGTGCGCCGCCTCGATGATGGAATAGTCGAATTCGTCGAGCCGCGCGTTCACCATGAGGAACACGAACGGCAGGCAGAACGTCGTATGCGCCGCGAAGATTGTGAACAGTCCCAGCGGAATTTTGATTCCGCTGAAGAAAATCAGCATGGAGATTCCGACGATGACTTCCGGAAGAACCATCGGAAGATAGGTGAGCGTCTGGATGAATTTCCTGCCGCGGAACTTGTACCAGTTCACGCCGATGGACGCCGCGGTTCCCAGAATGGTGGAGACGGCCGCGGATGACACGGCGACGATGATGCTGTTCAAGAGCGACTGCCACAGCGCCGAGGATTCAAAAATCAGCTTCTTGTACCAGATGAGCGACGGAGCGGTGAACTCTGCGCCCTTGCTTTCGTTGAACGAGTAGATGATGATGAAGAACAGCGGCACGAACAGGAACAGCAGCGTGAAGCCGAGCACTATCGCGGAAAATGAAACCGTCCGTCCGCGCTTCTTCCATGTTTTTTTCGCGTGCTTTGCCGGTTCCGCCGGCAGGCCGCGGCGCCTGTTCCGAATGGCGCCGTGCAGGGCGAAGAATACATTTTTCATTGCGCCGCGCCTCCGTCTGTTCCCGTCCGGACTGCCGCCGCAAAGCCGTGCAGCTCGTCGCCGCCGTCTTCTTTTTCTGCGGACTTCCGGAGCCGCGCGTCCTTCTTGTTCGCCGCCCCGATCCACAGGATTCCAATTACGCTGACGATGGTGATGACCATGCTGAACGCCGCCGCGAGCGGCCAGTTCCGCGTCTTCTGCACCTGATCGACGATGATGTTTCCGAGCATGTAGGAATCCTTTCCGCCGACGAGCAGCGGCACGGTGTACGCGCCGAAAATCGGAATGAACGTGAAGATCAGCGCGGAAATGATGCCGCCGCGGATTCCCGGAATCAGCACCTTGAACATCGACTGCGCCTTTGTCGCGCCCAAGTCGCGCGCCGCTTCCAGCAGCGAAAAGTCGAAGCGGTCCACTGCGGTGAAGATCGGCAGGATGGCGTACGGAATGTACATATATACGGAGACGAGGATCACCGCGCCCTGATTGTACAGGAACTGCGTGTAGTCCTTTGTGATGTGCAGCGCCATAAGGAGCTGGTTCACGATGCCGTTGTTGTTGAGGATCGACATCCATGCGAATATGCGGATGAGCGAATTCGTCCAGAACGGAATGATGACGAGGAACAGCAGCAGCGTCTGGCGGCGGCTGCGCGCCATGGCGTATCCGCAGGGCAGCGAGACGGCGATGGTGATTATGGTGGAGATCAGCGACAGCTTGAGCGTCCGCAGCACGAGGATTCCGTACTTCGGATCGAACATCTGGCGGTACGCCTGCAGCGAGAACACCGGTTCCACGCCGCCGTACAGCCCTTTTTTCATAAAGCTGTAGGCGAAGATGATGACCAGCGGCGCAATGAAGAAGGCGAGGAACCAGATTCCCATCGGCCACGCATAGAGGATTCCCGGATTGACGCGCATCCGGCGGCTGCTTTTTCCGGCATCCGGCGCGTATGCGCCGCCGCCCTGTTTCTTTCCGCTCATTTCTCAATGTCCTCGACGACATACGCGT
>CAMWPF010000040.1 GCA_947176045.1 uncultured Treponema sp.
CGATCTACACCCTAGAGTTCGTCGGCAGCGTCATCTGTGTATAAGAGACAGAGGTGGGCGCGCTCGATTCGATTGTCGATGTGGTTGCGCTCGCCGTCTGCTTTGACAGCCTGAACGTTTCGCGCGTCTATGTGCCGTCGCTGTTTGAGGGCGGCGGAACGGTGCGGTGCCAGCACGGAATCCTGCCGGTGCCGGTTCCTGCCGTGGCGCAGATTGCCGGACGGTACGCGCTGCCGCTTTCGCTTTCCGGCGAGCCGGGCGAATTCATTACGCCGACGGGAGCCGCCTTTGTTGCCGCAGTGCGCACAGACGGCGCGCTTCCCCGCACGGTCAGAATTGTGCGCACCGGGCTTGGCGCGGGAAAGCGCACGTACCGCCGCCCGAGCATTCTTCGCGCCTTTATAATAGAAGAAGCTGAATCAGCTGCGGAATCCGGCGCGCTGTCCGGCACCGTCGTCAAGCTTGAGACGAATATCGACGACTGCACGGGCGAGACACTCGGCTTTTTGCTTGAGCGGCTGATGGAAGCGGGCGCGCTCGACGTCCAGTACATTCCGTGCTTCATGAAGAAGAACCGCCCGGCATACCAGCTTTCCGTCCTGTGCGCGCCGGAAAAAACGGCGGAGCTTGAGCGGCTCATCTTCCAGAACACGACGACCATCGGAATCCGCCGCTGCACGATGGAGCGCACGGTTCTTGCGCGCGAGGTGAAGACTGTGGAGACGCCGCTCGGAACTGCCCGCGTGAAGGTCGCGGACGTGTACGGTACAAAGCGGATTTCCCCGGAATATGAAAGCGTGAAGTCGCTGTGCCAGAAAAGCGGTCGCAGCTTCAGCGACGTGTACCGCACTGTGGAAGAAGCCGCGTGTCTACCGGCCTGCCAAGCGGTGCAATGAAAAGTGCGTCATGGCGGAGGCGGTCAAGTGGGGAACGCGCAGCTGCCGGCTTGTGGGTCTGGACGAGTGAGGGGCAGCCGTCAGCGTTTTTCCCCTTTCTGTATCCACCATTCGGGAGTCAGCTCGGCGAGCGTCATCACGGTTCCCGCCTCGTAGTCCATCATGATTTCTATGCCGCCGCAGTCGCCGCCCGCAAGCTGCACCATGAATTCCCGGCAGGCTCCGCACGGCGCACCGCCAGCCTTTCCATCATGCATGATGCACAGTACTTTTGAAAGCCTGTCCTCGCCGTTCGTAATCATGTTGAAGAGCGCGTTCCGTTCCGCGCAGATTCCGAGCGTGCTGCACGTGTCGATGCACACGCCCGTGTAGATGTTCCCCTGCTCGGAGAGGACGGCGGCAGAAACGCAGCCCGCCTCCACATAGTCCGAAATCTTCCGCTCGCGCCGGACAGCGCGCGCCGCTTCGTACAGCTTCTCCCAGATTGCTTCCATTTCGTTCCTCTACAAAAAAGATGGAAAAAGTATAGCAGTGCGGCGGAAAAAGAGGAAGTGTCAGTCTGCTGCAATGGAATATTTTACATCTTTCCGGGATTTTCAGCTTTCGTTATGATGACGATTTGCGCCCGGCACAAGGCGGAACGCGCAGCAAGAGGCGGCGGAAAACAGCACGAACAGCGAGCAGTAGTCCGCAAGGAACAGCGCAAAGCCGCGCTCCATGTCAAAGAAGAAGAACGGCTGCGTCAGGAACAGGTGCTTCCAGTAGCCGCGCAAAAAGAACGCATATGCGCCGTAGATGCAGACGAGCAGCACGGCCGCGCGGACGGCAGTTCTTCCGGCCCGGCGCGAGCGGGATTCGGGAGTTCCCGGCGGAAGCTTTTTGAACAGCGGAACCGACGAGGCGAGCGCGCCGACATGGAGCGAAAAATGCACCGCCATCAGGATGTAGTACCAGTGGCTTGACACAAGATGCGCCGCACGGGCAAACCCCATGCCGCGCCCGATTCCGAGGAAGGCGAACACGCGGTTCGACAGCATGATGCCGCTTATGGCAAGGAGCAGGCAGCAGGCAAGCAGCGCGCCGTTCACACAAATCATGGCGAGCCGCCGCGCAGTGTACGTTCCGCGGGGAAGAGACTTGTAGAACGCGCGGTTCAGAATGTTGTGCGCAATCCACAGCGCAATCAGCGCGGTTCCGAGGATTTCATGCGCCGCATCGTCCGGGAACGCAAAAATCCCGCCCATCAGCAGCACCGAAAGCGCCGTCATCGCCATGTCGAGAATCCGGCGGAGCAGCTGCACTTTCTTCACTGTTCCCTCCGAATTTTCCCGATGAAGTCATCGATGGCCGACTGCGGGCTGACGAGGCTTCCGGCTTTTGCGCGCGTTCCGAACTGAATTTCCGCCGTCGCAATGATGTTCGCGCCGGAGCAGAGCTTTTCCATGTCGCGCACCGTCGTTCCTGCCCAGCCTGCGTGGGTGCTGAACAGGGCGACGTTCTTTTTTGCGAAGCTGCTTCCGCTTAGGAATGTCAGCACCGGAGAAGCCATTTTGTACCACCATGTCGGCGTTCCCACGATGATTGTGTCGTAATCCGCAAGGTTCACGCCGAGCGGCTTGAGTTCCGGCTTGTAGCCGCGGTTCACGTCGCGGTGCGCCTGGTCAACGACGGCATCGTAGTCGCGCGAGTACGGAACCGCAGGCTCAAGCGCCGCAATGTCCGCGCCGAGCTGTTTCTGAATCTGTTCGGCAATCTGCCTTGTGTTCGCCGTGTCCGAATATGAATAATACACGACGAGCGTTTTCGCGCTTGCTCCCATCACAATCAGTCCGCCCAAAAAAAGCGATGCAAAAATCCGTTTCATCGTATTCCTCCTGTGAAAATATATGCCGCGCGCTCCGTCCGTCAGTTCCAGATGCTGGACGCCGGCATATATACTATATTTTTTCAGCAGGGATATGTAAAATACTTTTTTTATATCGTGAATCATTCATTTTAGGCATAAAGCAAGAACCAGCTGCCGTGCGGCGGCCGAACCAACCGCCGTTCTCCTCTGCCACTGCATCTTATCGGCTACCAAATCTGAAGTTGTATAATCCCTCGACCGCAAGCCCTTTCAGAAATGTGTTGTTGCTTTTGTGCTCCGCACAAAACCGAAACAAGCAAAAATTCCGTTATGAAATCAGCCCATGCTCCTTTAGAATTTCTTTTAAAACCATTCTTGACTGTTTTGATGCGTTGCCCAAAGGGCTTATAGGCACTGAATTCTTGATATGTAATTTATCGAGAAGTGATTTTATATTCTGAATTTTCATGCGGATAGAACCTTTATCTCTGCCTGTTCTTTGGAATTCTGGCAAGGAAGAAACTGAATCGACAAAATCCTCACAGTCCATAACAGCATCCGAAATAACATATTTGTCTACGCAAGCTTTGCAACAAGCCTTATCTTCTTCTGTACTCCAATCCATACATACTCCTTTTTCATTGCAAGAATTTGCCTTTCGTCCTCGAAAAACAGATTCTTCTTTAAGATTGCACACCGTGGGAAGTTTCAACTTCCCACGGTGTGCAATTCCGTTCGCGTGAGCGAATACGTCAATAAGACAGTTTGCATTGCAAACTGCAAGTTAAAATCAGCAATGCCATTTCGGTTGCTGATTTTAAACCTTGCTTTATTTGTTTTATCTTACACAATAGTCGTGATCGGGGGAAAGTTGAATTTCCTGCCCGTTTCGTACAACGCCGTATACAGGTCTTCCTGTATTATCCGTCCACGTCGGATCTATCCAGTATATAGTTCCGTCATTTGCCTGAACCCAAACCCATGCATGAGTTGTTGCATTCCCATGCGCACGCACAAGCTGGTATTCAAAATCAACAACAGGTGTTCCATTCATTATAGCTGAATATCTCTCTCCCTTGTTTGCTATCCTATAGAGGGCTATCTGGTTTGGATTGTTATGGGTACCGACCATCCACCAACGGCTAATACCGCTGTAATTGCCATTCTTTAGTTCCCTGTCAACCGCCCAAGCTGCATAATCAAAGCAGATGCCCTCACATGTCATTGTACCTCTCGTAGTGTTGCCACGTTGTGCAAGATAGGGTTTTATAGTTGATGTTGTGTAGCAGTCCTCTGGATTTGGCGTACTAAAGTCTCCTGCATATGCCATATCATATTTGCACATACAGGCGGTTTTTACCGCCAGCCATTGAAGCTGGGCTGCAATGCTGCCCTGTGCATAATAAGGAACAGACGATGACTTTTCGCCCGGCATAATATTCCAGTCCGAATCAGGAATTAAAGATGGATCAAAAGGCGTAACCTTAGCCGGCGGAACGTCAATTCTTTTTGGCTCGAATGTTTTCTTCGCTATATGCGCAACCTTGTACCCGAGCTGCCCTTCATGCAGTTTTTGGGAATTTTTGTCGACGCCTAATCCTATGGTCTCCATCGGCGAAAGCATCAGCAGATACACATTACCAGTATCCTCATAAGTTGCTATTACACAAGTGTCTGACGTAAAGGTAAAACCTGATTCGGAAATATCAGGAAACGCCTTTTCTGCGTCTTCGATTGTAAAATATGAAACAGGATTGATTTCAATTCCCTTGGCCGGTTTCGCAAGAAACGGAAAAAGAGTGGTAAGCAGATTTGGCTCGGCTGCCTTTGGAGCAGTCTTAAATGCCTCTTTAAAGTAGACATCCAATGAACTTCCTGAAGAACCGTTGTATTTTAACTTATAAACTTGACCGTCTTGCCACGCTGTCGCTTTTTCGCCGCTGTCAAAAACATACGCATCTGTTCTTCGTCCGTCCGGGAATCTGCAATTTTTTATTTTCATGTTGTATCCAGAATCGTCCTGAGTATTATTAAATAGTTTCCGATATGCCTGATATTCTTGCTGTCCTGTTGACATACACGAAGAAACCAGAAATGCCATTAAACAAAGCATTGCTAAACCAAGGCAATGTTCCAACTGTTTTTTCATAAATCTTCCCCCTGCGCTTTTATATTCGCCGATAGTAATTTATATGACAATATCATATAAATTACTATGATATATATTTATTAAATAAAGTCAACTATTATCATACTTTTTCTTTATGGCAGAAAAAGAATCCATCAGAAGCATTGTAGCGCAGAATGTCCGAAAATACCGCAGGCAGGTCGGTCTGACGCAGGAAAGGCTCGCTGAGCTTGCCGACATCTCAAATACATACATCGCGAATATTGAGTGCGGAAAAACATGGATCAGCGACAAGACGCTTGAAAAAATTTCAGCCGCGCTTCGGACAGATGCCTATCTGTTTTTCATTGCGCCCTCATCGGATGACGGTTCGGCATCGGAAAAGTCGGCGGCGCTGCACGAAGAATTCAAGAAAATTGACGAGGCAAAAGAACAACTGTGCTCCTATATACAGCATTTTTTTAACAACGAACTGAAGCGGCTCATTTTGAAGCGCGGAAAATAATGAGAGGAAAGCGTATTTAAGAATTGAAAGGAATGGTAAAAATCAGCTGCGCGGAAAGCTGCTCCTGCGCAAGCCCTGCTTTTTGCGATGCAGCTGCACGCTTTTTCTTTCAGTTTCTTATTCAAGCCACATTTCTCCATCCTTCCTTTTATTTATTGTCCCATCGATTTTTTTCTTGCTTAAAAAGGTAATCAGTGTGCAAATTCCCAATGTAATAAACAGTAAGAAAATCGCTGTCAAAATATTTAAAAATAGATTGCTGGCGATATTGTACGAAGAAATTTTTTCTTCCAAGGTTGGAATAGAAATCACAAGTCCGATTGTTACATAAATAAAGCCAAAAAGTACTTGCCACTTTGTTTTTATTTTTTCAACCAACCGTTTTCTTTTACTATCATCTGATGCCATTATTCCAGAATTTTCTGACATAGTGGAAAATTTTTGAGATATTACTGAAAAGATGAGTAAACTATTGCCTACTATTTGTAAAAAAATGGACACCATACATTTTTCCTTTACGAATATAATACACCTTTATGACAGAAAAGAACAGAACCTATCATAGCTGAAAAATGTTCAGCAAGATAATACATTTCTCCTTAAAACAGAACACCGAAGGGAACTTCAATTTCCGAAAATATACGTTCATGTGTGCGTGAACGCATACATCGACACATGCTTCCCTGCAAGACAACAAGAAACCCGTCCGCCGCCCAGCAGAAGCCGGCATCCAATCGCGCCCGGACAGCGTGGGGGCATCATTCCGCGCCCCGCGCCCTGCCTCATCTCCCGCGATTGCCGAGCCTGCCGCAAGTTACCGCATTTCGGCGGTACCGTCATCTTCGCTTCCTCGCGCCCTATTTTTTCGCCGCGTTCTCCGCGCAGGAAATCGCGTTGAGCGTCCGCGGGTAGCCGTTGTACGGAACGCACAGGTAGAGCGTCTGCAACAGGAATTCCTTGGAGTTGCCGGCCGCCATGTTCGCCGCCGCGTGGCTTGTCAGCTGAGGCTCAACGCCGCCGAACGCCGCAAGGTAGCAGAACGTCATCAGCTCGCGCTCGGCATTCGTGAACCCCGTGCGCGTGTAGTAGTCGCCGAAGCAGTTGTCCGCAAGCATCTCGCGAACCGGGCTGTCGTGCGCAATCCCGCGCATCTGCGGCCCGAACAGCTCGACCTGCTTTTCAACGCCCGCATCGAACCGCGTTTCTGCCGTCGTCGTGGAACGCCCCTCAAGCGGAAGCTTTATTTTGGCAGCCTGAAAGTACGCATTCGCACGGTCAAGGAACGGCTTCACCCGCGGAACGCCCAAATACGCCGCCGCCTGATAGATGATTTCCTTCACGTCCGCGGCAGAAATCTCCTCCAGAATCTTCGGAAGCCGCGCCTCAAACGCGTCCGCCCCGCCCGTCCCGAGCAGCGTCGCCGCAACCGCAATCGCGCGCGCCCTGCCGTCCAAAAGCGGCGCATAGCCGCCCGCCTCAGCCTCCGTCATGTTCTCCGCAATCGCGGCGAACTCAGGATCCAACGCCTCATCAACCATTTTTTTCTCCTTCGGCTTTGCAAACATACCCGCCGCACAGACCGCAGCAAGCACAATGCAGATTGATTTCTTCATTTTATGCCTCCAAAATTATTTTCTTCTATAATTAGATACTTTGCTCGGAATCCTCCGAAATACGCGCAAAGCCCGACCGCCGCGAAAGCGGCGGAAACGCCCGGAAATTCTACTTGAGCTTTGAGTACACGTCGTCGGTTACCGGCTCGAGCCATTCGTTCGAGGTGTTCTCGCCGGGAAGTTCGAACGCGAGGTGGCTGAACCACGAGTCCGCCGCCGCGCCGTGCCAGTGCTTGACGCCTGCCGGGAAGTACGCGATGTCGCCCGCCTTCATGCTCACCGCCGGCTGTCCTTCGAGCTGGTACCAGCCGCTGCCCGCCGTGCAGATGATGACTTGTCCGCCGCCTTTTGTTGCGTGGTGGACGTGCCAGTTGTTGCGGCAGCCTGGCTCGAATGTTACGTTCGCGATGCTGACCGGGCTTTCGCCCCCGCCGATTTTGAGCGGATTGAGGAACGAGTTCCCGATGAAGTACTGTGCGTAGGCTGTGTTCGGCTGCCCCTGTCCGAAAGTGTTTGCGGTGTCGAATTCCGCTTTGTCCGCGATTTTTCCTTCCGCCTGTTTCATTTGTGCCTCCTTTGCCTGTGCGGCGCGTTTTGGTTTTGCGGCCAGTGATGTTGCGGCGGCCGCCAGAATCAGCGCGCCAATCAGAATGCGTTTCATTTTGTGCCTCCTGCCGAAAGTATACACCGCGCCGGGAGATATATCTAATACTTCTTTTTATCGAAAGGTATGCATGGAAGGTATAAGCCGATTCACTTCCGTAGGTTCTGCTCCTTGTTGAAGAAGGCTTTTTGTAGCGTGCGGTATTCTTCCGGCGGGCAGAGTTCTTTGCACCGTTTTTGATATGCTTTTGAGCGTTCCAGCATTTCTGCAATTGTGCCGCACGGAAATTCCTTGCAATGGCTGCACGTTTCCACGCCGTGCCGCCCGGTGCATTCTACCAGTCCGTAGGTGCACGTTTTTTGCGCGGAGCAGCCTCCGCAGGCAATTTCATCGTCAGGCACGACCGAGTTCCGCCAGCCGATACGGTGCCACAGCTCTGCCGCCGCGCAGGCGGCTGTCTATGGCGATTTTTTTTGTTTCCTCAAATCTCCCCGCCTTGGAAAAACCGCGCCGTTCTGCTAAAATTGACGCGCTGGTTCGGCTTTATAGGAAGGGAAAAAGGTGCGTATGTTTTCGGTCTATGTGTATGTCCTTGACGCTATGGCGGATTGGGAGATTGGATATGTTGCGGCGGAGTTGAATTCCGGACGGTTCTTCAAGGCGGATGCGCCGAAAGTGCAGGTCAGGACGGCGGGCATTTCAAAGGAGCCTGTGAGGACGATGGGCGGGCTGAGCGTTGTTCCCGACTGCATCATCGGCGACATTGCGGCGGACGAAGCGGCCGTCCTGCTGCTGCCCGGTGCAAGCACATGGGACGATCCGAAGCACGGCGCAGTCATTGAAAAGGCGGCGGAACTGCTTTCTGCCGGCGGCACGGTGTGCGCCATCTGCGGCGCGACAGCCGCTTTGGCGCGCGCAGGGCTGTTCGAACGGCGTCCGCACACAAGCAACGGCGCCGGATTCCTTGAAATGGTCTGTCCCGGCTACAAGGGGAAGGAGCGCTATGTGGACGAACCTTCCGTTTCGGACGGCGGCCTGATTACAGCGGGCGCGGCCGGGGCGCTTGCGTGGGCGAAGCAGATTATCGGGCACCTCGGCGTGTTCCGTCCAGACACGCTGGAGGCATGGCATGCGTATTTTTCCACAGGCGACGCGCGCCAGTTCTTCGCCCTCATGCAGACGCTTCCAGGGGCAGCCGGATAAATATATACAATGCTTATTTTTCATGCTTGACTATGCGCGACGGGCATGAGACAATAGAACCATGATTGAACTGCGCCTCCTCAGATATTTTCTTGCCGTCGCCAACGAAGGCTCCATCACGCGCGCCGCGGAAGTCGTCCACACGTCCCAGCCGAACCTGAGCCGCCAGATGCAGGAGCTTGAGGAGTCGCTGGGCTGCCGGCTGTTCGAGCGCGGAAAGACGGTTTCGCTCACGGATTCCGGAGAATTCCTCAAGCGGCGCGCGGCTGAAATCCTGGGGCTTGCCGCCAAGACCGAGGCGGAGCTTTCTTCCGAAGGAATTTCGGGAACGCTGTCCGTGGGATTCGGCGAGATGAAGTGCGTCAACGATGTCGCGCGCCTTGCGGT
>CAMWPF010000041.1 GCA_947176045.1 uncultured Treponema sp.
GACGTGGTGAATTTCTATGCAGCCGGGAGGCGCGGCATCCGCCCGCGCCGCGCTGCCGCCGCCTCGCGCCGAAAACGCGGACGCATCCCCCAAGGCGGAAAACGCGTCCGTAAGCGCGTCCGCGCCGTACACCCGCATTCCGGGAACTTCCCGCGCCTCCTCCGCATTCGCGGCGGGAACGATGCACCGCATGATGCCGCTGGCGGCGGCAGTTGAAGCGGCGGCATGGACGCCGCGGACAGGACGGATGTTCCCGGACAAATCAAGTTCGCCCATCACCAGCACGGGAACGTCCTGGCGGCTTCCACCATCAGGACGTTCCGCCGCAGCAGGAGGCTCGCATCCGCCGCCATGTCCGTCCGAAGCGCCGCCGCCAGCCGCCTGCGCGCACAGCACGCCCAGCGCAATCGGCAGGTCGAATCCGGCGCCCTCCTTGCGCACGTCCGCCGGCGAAAGGCTGATGAGGATCCGCTCCGGCGGGAACGCGAATCCAGAATTCCTGACGGCGGCCTGCATACGTTCCCGCGACTCCTTGACTGCGCCGTCCGCAAGCCCGACGACGTCCACGGCGGGAATGCCGCGCCGCAAGTCAACTTCCACGGTTACCAGCGAACCTTCATATCCAAACGGTGAGAACGAATATATCTGCATGATTCCTCCGCACTATGTAAATAGCGGAAGAACTGCAAAAACAGGAAGGATTTGAACGATTTTTTTGAGAAAAACGGCGCTCCGGGCGGCTCCGCGCTCTATCAGGAGGCAGCGCCTTCATGCAGCTCCGCTACTGCCGCCGTTCCAGCGCGGGACGCAGCTCCTCGAACCAGAAGCGGCCGTCTATCTTCCTGCCGCCGCTCGTATGGCCCGGCCTTCTGTCGCGCCGGACTTCCTCGCCGTGGAAGTCGCTTCCGGCAGTCACGAAAAGCCCCAGCGACCGGGCGATCCGTTCCAAATGCTCGCATTCGCCGACGCGCGCGCATGGATGCCACGCCTCAAGCCCCGCAAGCCCGCGCTCCGTAAAGTCCGCAAGCGCCGATTCAAGCTTCCCCCACGAAAGGTAGAGCGACAGCGGATGGGCGATGACGGGAAGCCCGCCCGACTCATACACCGCCGCAACCGCATCGTCAAAATCAGCGCCCGCCCTGCCGACATAGCACGGACGCCCGCTGCCAAGGTACTTATCGAAGGCGGCCTGCCGCGTCCTGACGACCTTATGCCTTTCAAGCCACGCGGCGAAGTGCGGACGGCCGAGCACCTTCCCCGGAAATTCCCGCTGGACGTCCGCAAGGGAGACTGCGATTCCGGCGGCGCGCAGCCTTTCGGCGACCGCCTCGTTCCGCTCGTTCCGTTCCGCCTGCAGCGCCGCGATGATTTTTGCAAGCGACGGCGAAACCGTCCGCAATCCAAGTCCGAGCAGATGGAATTCCCCCGTCGGAAACGAAATGTTCAGTTCAATCCCCGGCACAAAGACGACGCCCGCCCGCTCCGCCTCCGCCGCGGCCTCGGCAAGCCCGTCCGCCGTGTCGTGGTCGGTCAGCGCGAGGACGGAAATTCCTTTTTCCTGCGCCTTGCGGACTAAGGCAGCCGGAGCGTACTGTCCGTCGGAGGCTGTCGAATGGGTGTGCAAGTCAATCATGGAAAAATCATAGCACAAAAACGGAAAAATGTATGCGGCAGGCGGCGGCCGCTTCCGCCCGCCGCAAATACGGTATTGCCAAAAAAAATGATTTATGATATGGTATATTCACTTGCCAACTTAGCTCATCTGGTAGAGCAGCGCCCTCGTAACGCGCAGGTGTTCGGTTCAAGTCCGGAAGTTGGCTGAAAGACCGCCGCAAGGCGGTCTTTTTATTTGCGCGGCGGCTTTACCGCGCCGACGCCCTGCGCCGCAAGTACAGAAGAAGCGCGGCGCGCTGCTTTTGGAACGGCTCGCAGACGCGGACTTCCGGCAGGACGGCGGAAAAAAACGGCGCACTCTATGCCGTTCACCGGCCGCGGCGGGATTTTTCGTCAGGAACGATGATTGCGTCGATTGAAACGCCCTTTGCCTTTGCGGCGTCAAGGACGAACTGGCGCGTGTACGTTCCGCTGCCGCGGGGAACGGGATGCGGCTCGGCGTCTCCAATCAGGATGATCTTCTTCATTGCGCCGGCGCGCCAGTCCATAAATTCCACGCCAGCGTACAGCCCTTCGTACACCGCTTCGGGAATGTCGCCGCCTTCCTTTCCGCGGATGGTGAATCCGTTCATGTTCTTCTCGAACGCCGCAAGGTCGTCCGTGAAGCCGAACACCTTCACCGGGAGGTTCTTGTAGCGGAATGAATCTCCATAATCGCGGTACAGGACAAGCCCGATCTGGAACGAGCGGAGCGGCGAAAGCCCGTCCGCAAGCTGCCCGAACAGCCGCGCACGCACCGCGTCAATGTCGTCCTTCATGCTTCCGGTGGCATCCACCACGAAGACCACATCTATGTCGGCTCCGGCGGGAAGCGCCCGGACAGACGCCATGATGTCCTCGACAATCGAACCGGGGCCTTTGGAATACACAAGCCTCTCCGACAGCTCCGAAAACGCGGCGCTTGCCGCAGGGCTGTAGTCGTCCGTCAAAACCGGCATGACGGCGGGCCCGTCATCAGCAGGAACGCCGTCCGGCGGCGCAGGCGGAACGGACGCAGGCGCGGCTTCTGCCGGAAGCTGCGCCAAATCGAACATATACGGATTGTCGTAGAATTCGCCCGAATAATCGCCGTACTTTTTGGAGAACGCGCGGAGGTTCACGAACGTTCCGCGTCCGATGTCCGTCGTTCCGTTCCGGCTCCACGGATAGCCGAACTGCATCCTGCCTGGAATGTAGATATGGAACGCCTCGCCGAACTCCGCATCCGGCTCCGGCGTTGAATCGATGAGGCTCCAGCGCGCGCCCGGAGAGTCGAGCGGCCGGCCGTCCAGAATTCTGACTTCATCTCCGTTTATCGGATTGTACTCCAGCGCGCGGTAGGCGTAGTTGTCTTCCTTTCCTTCAGGATCTTTTGTCGTCTCCGTCAGCAGAACCGATTCCAAGCCGTCCTTCTTGCGGATGTACAGATGGTAGCCTCCGGCGCCTTCAAATCCTCCGGCATTGTCGGGAACAAGGCGCACGTCCGCCGGTCGAATCAAAAGCGGCTGCTCCGCAGCAAGCGGAAGGGCGAGCAGAACCGCCGCGCAGCCGGCAAAAAAAGCTTTTTTTTCCATATTAAAAGTATCGGCAGAAAAACTCACAAGAAAAACGCGGATTTTCATTGAAATCAATCGGATTTGTATAGTATACTTTTTGAATCATGCATCGTTCTGAATTACCAGAAGAATCCGACTTCACGCAAGTAGACATCGGCCAGTTTTACGATGCGGAATCCGGCCATTCTGGCGCGGACGCGGAAGGCATCATCGCCCTCTCGTTCAACGAAAAGGCGCTGTATGAAGAACTGCTGTCCTGCGTCAAAAAACGTGATCCAAAACGAATTGAAATTCTGGAGGCGCGGATGCGGGACTTGAACCAGCTCGCGGCGGACATCGCCCAGTTCCCGTCCCTGCTGGAGCGCCACGACTTGACCGGCGGCACGCGGACGCCGAAGCTCCTCATCAATTCATTGGTGAAGCATCAGGAAAAAAGCGACTCCACGCTCCGCCTTCCGTCGAAGGCGAGCCTTGGGAAAGGCTACATCGTCGCGAAAATCCACACATTCTCCTCGATGGTCGCGCTCAGCCGCCGCGTCGACGCGCCTGAAGAACTGACGACGGCGCTGGAACTGGAAATGATTACGATGGTCTTCACGCTCATGGTGGAGGACGTCTACCTCAACCTCATCACCGACAAGGAGCAGCCGATGGAATTCCGCCAGCAATGGGCGTTCGCGCTGCTGCTGCTGTGGGAGCACCGAAACGACCAGACCATCGAATCGGTCGCGCCCGTCCTCCAGTCCATCTGGCTCGCCCGCAGGAAGCTCGCCCCGGCATTTGGAACGATGATGGGAACGAGCGAGCTGCTTCTGATGTCCATTCAAATGGACAAGCTGTGGATCCAGTTCATCAAGCAGTACATGGGCGATTCCGGCGTCTCCCAGGCGATGGAAGAATTCCTGTTCGGAATTTCCTACGAACAAATCCAGCAGCTCCGACGCGTTCTGAAAGAAAAGGGCATCCCCGCCATCGGACGCGACGAAGTTTCCGAATTCCTCGGCTCGCATGTCAAAACCGACGCAGGACTGGACTACAGGGACTTTTACTCAATGTACACCATCCGCCGCGACAACGCGCGCGCCCGCGAACGCATGAAGCTGGACGGGCCGCACAAAACGCTGGAGGACTATTTCATCCAGTTCGTAACGGAGCAGGACAAGGAGAAGCAGCGCAATGACATCTTCGCAGAATCCTGAGCGCAATCCGGAAGCGGTTCCCGTAAAGCAGCGGCTCCAAATCCGCTTCGGCGAAAAGCTGCGCACTGTCCGCGAGAGCAAGGGCTACACGCTCAAAACGGTCGCAAAGGCCGCGGGCGTCAGCGAAAGCCTCGTCTCGCAGATTGAGCGCAACCACGTCTCTCCGGCGATCGACACGCTGCTCGCGCTCGCAGAAGTGCTGGACATCAATCTGGAATTCCTGTTTGAAGAATACCGCCGCGAACGCCCCGTCCATATCATCCGCGCCGGCGAGCGTCCGGCAATTCAGGAGGACGACGTTGTGTACGAACAGCTGGCGCGCCCGGAAGAATCCGACCGCGCAAACCTGCTTGAATCCTACGTCATCCGCATTCCTGCCGGCTCGCGCACCCACCGCGGCTCCTACGGACATCTCGGCAGGGAATTCGGCGTCATCAGCCGCGGCTCGGCGCGCCTCAAATATGAAAGCAACGAATACATCCTGCATGAAGGCGACAGCGTCTCCTTTCCGGCAGGCTGTCCCCACATTCTGGAGAACATCGGAACCGTTCCGTTGGAAGCGATATGGGTCGTAACGCCGCCGCAGCGGTTCGTCGGACGCGGCCTGTAGTGCGGCCGCCGCATTGAGCAAACGGCGCAAATCGGCTATACTCCAACTATGAGTACGCACAAAAAAATCGATGCGGAGACCTTGGACAACCTTCTGTACCTTTCCAGGCTTTCTCCAGAAAGCACGAATCTTTCGATTCTGAAAAAGCAGGTGGATGAAATCGTCGGCTATTTTGAACTGCTCTCGAAGTACGACGACAGCGAGAATCCCTACGACGCCTACCCTTCCACCCAGGCGGAGCTGCTCCGCGACGACAGCGTCGTCCACGGACTGGACGTTCCCGACGTCAAGAACGTCTCCGAGCATTTCATGGACGGCTATTTCCAAGTTCCGAAAGTCCTCGGCGAAGGCGCCTGACCTTCCGGCAGAAACGCAGGCGTTCCGCCGTCCGGCGGATTTCTGACATTGTTTCCGGAGTTTTTTTATGAATCATTCTGCACAATACACAATAAAAGATATGCGCGAGGCGCTGAAATCGGGCGCGGCCACAAGCTCCGCACTCGTCGCGGCTTCCATCAAGACATTCGAGGCCGACAAGGGCGCGGCGCTGCCGTTGAACGCCTTTTTGGAACTGTACGGAGACGCCGTCCAAAAGGCAGAGGCGGCAGACGCACTGATCGCACGGGCGCGCGCGGAAGGCGGCGGCGCGCTGGAGCGACTGTTCGCGGAAAAGCCGCTGCTGGGGCTTCCGTTCGCGAACAAGGACAACATTTCGGCGAAAGGCAAGAAGCTGACCTGCGCGAGCAGAATTCTGGAAGGCTACGTCGCGCCGTACAACGCCACCGTCATCGAACGGCTGGAGGCGGCGGGGGCGATTCCGCTCGGCCGCTGCAATCAGGACGAATTCGCGATGGGCTCCTCCACGGAATATTCAATCTACGGTCCGACGCGCAATCCGATCAACCGGGAATACGTCTCCGGCGGCTCGTCGGGCGGCTCTGCGGCGGCAGTCGCAGCGAACCAGGCGCTGTTCAGCATCGGAACGGAAACCGGCGGATCCGTCCGGCTTCCGGCAAGCTACTGCGGCATTTACGGACTCAAGCCGACGTACGGCGTCCTGAGCCGCTGGGGCGTCGTCGCCTACGGCAGCTCGCTCGACCAAGTGGGAATCATGGGGCACACGCCCGGCGACATCGCCTATACGGTTGCGTCTATGTGCGGCGCGGACTAATACGCCGACACGAGCGCCGCCCTTCCCGAAAAGGAGAAACTTGCGAACTTGCAGCCGTATTCCGGCCTCGCCTCGCTGAACATCGCAATTCCGCGCCAATTTTTGGAAAGCGAAGGGCTTTCGCCGGACGTCGGCGTCGTGTTCGCGGAAACCCGCCGCTGGTTCGAGGAAAAGGGCGCGAACATCGACGTCGTAGACATTCCCGTCCTGGACGCCGCCATCGCAAGCTACTACGTCATCGCCCTTTCCGAAGCGGCGTCCAACTTGAGCCGCTTCGACGGCATCCGCTACGGACGCCGCATCGATTCCGGCGAAGGCTACGACGAGCTGTACATCAGGACGCGCAGCGAAGGATTCGGCCCGGAAGTCCAGCGGCGGATCATCATCGGAAACTACGTCCTTTCGGAGCAGTTTTCCGGCGATACGTACAAAAAGGGAATGGCGGTCCGCGCGCGCATCCAGCGGGAAATGGCGGAGCTGTTCAAAACATACGACATGGCGCTCTGCCCGACCTGCCCGACGCCCGCGTTCCGGCTGGGACAGAAGACGGACAGCCCGCTCGAAATGTACTTGAGCGACCTCTTCACGACGTTCGTGAACCTTGCGCGCATTCCGTCCATTTCCGTTCCGGCAGGACATACCGGCGGCGCGGCGGTGCGGGCGGGCATCACCAAAGGCTCCGGCGGAGAATTCGCCCAGGCGGCGGCGCGCGGAGACAGCGACAGCATGCCGGTCGGAATTCAGTTCGCCGGCCCGCTGTTCAGCGAAGTGAAGCTGCTCCAAATCGCGGAAGCGTGGGAGCGGGAGCATCCGGGCTGCGGAATTCCGATCGCGCGCCCATAAGCCGCGCCGGAAAGCGCCGTCCGTCCGTTCGGGAAAACAGGAACTGGTAATTCGAGGAAACTATGAGCATTGACAAATATGAAATCACAATCGGCTGCGAAATCCACACGCAGCTTCTCACAAAGACGAAGGCGTTCTGCGCCTGTGAAAACCGCTACGGCGGAATGCCCGACACGCGCGTCTGCCCGGTGTGCCTCGGACTGCCCGGCGCGATGCCGCGGGTCAGCAAGGGCTACGTGGAGCTGGGCGCCGTCGCAGGGCTTGCCTTGAACTGCGACATCGCCTCCTACACAAAATTCGACCGGAAGCACTATTTTTATCCCGACCTTGCGAAAGGCTACCAAATCACGCAGTACGACATTCCGCTCTGTTCCGACGGCTTTGTGGATCTGCCGTTCAGCCATTATCCTGAAGACGAGCGCCCCGGCGGCGCGAAATGCCGCGCGACCAACTTTGCGGGCGGCGGCTGCATCATCGACGGAAAGTACCGCCGCATCCGCATCGAGCGCATCCATCTTGAGGAGGACGTCGGAAAGTCGCTCCATCTGGAAGGCAGGCATTCCTACATCGACTACAACCGCTGCGGAACGCCGCTCATCGAAATCGTCACCAAGCCGGATCTGACAAGCCCGGACGAGGCGGCGCTGTTCATGCAGACAGTGCAGGAAATCCTGCGCTACGTCAAGGTGACGAAGGGAAACCTTGAAGAAGGCAATATGCGCTGCGACGCGAACATCAACCTCACCGTCTGGGAGGACGGAACGGAATGGCACACGCCGATTTCCGAAATCAAGAACCTGAATTCGTTCCGCGCCGTCAAGGACGCCTGCACGTATGAAGCAGCGCGCCAGCTCAAGGAGTTTCAGGAGGACCGGCAGGAATTCAATCCGGGCTTCAAGGTGACGATGGGCTGGGACGAGGCGAAGGGGCAGACCGTCGTCCAGCGCACGAAGAATTCCTTCGTCGACTACCGGTTCGTCGTGGAGCCGGACATCAAGCCGTTCACGGTCAGCGCGGAACTGGTGGAAGCCGCGTCCGAACGCGTCGGAGAGCTGCCGGAGGCAAAGCGCACCCGCTTCAAGAGCGAATTCGGACTGAGCGACTTCGATGTGGAGACGCTCACTTCGACGCGCGAGCTTTCCATCTGGTTCGAGGAGGCCGCCGCCGCCGCAAAGAGCGCGAAGCGCGTCGCGAACCTCATCCTGTCGGAACTGCTCGCCGTCCTCAACGAAAAGAACCAGGTCATCGGCGACGTGGCGGTTTCGCCGCGCCACATTGCGGAACTCGCTGACGCGCTGGAGGACGGAAAAATCACCAGCAAGCAGGGCAAGGAAATCTTCGCGGAAATGCTTGCCTCCGGCAGCATGCCTTCATATATTATCAAAGAGCGGGGGTTGGAGCAGGTTTCCGACGCAGGCGAAATTGAGCGGCTTGTCGCGCAGGTGCTTGCGGAAAATCCGAAGGCAGTCGCCGACTTCAAAAACGGAAAGACGAACGCCGTCGGCTGGCTTATGGGGCAGGTCATGAAGCTGTCGCACGGCAGGGCGAATCCCGCGCAGGCGACCGCGCTGCTCAACGAAAAGCTCGCGCATTTGTAATGCCACTATGAATATGAAATGGATTGTCCTGGCCATCGCAGCGTCCATGTACCTGCTGGTCATCCTGTTTCAGGATAAGAAAGTGTTCTTCACCACTGCCGCCGCCGTGCTGCTGATAGTCCTCAGCACGCTTATGCCCAACCAGATTTTTCGTGGCGACGGCTCCCGCAGTTTTGCGCTCCTGCATTCCGTCCGCACGCTCATCAACTGGAACGTCCTCATGATCTACGTCGGAAGCATGACGATCGCCGCGCTGTTCATCTACTCGCGCGTCCCAATCCGCATTTCCGACCTTCTCATCAAATGGTCGCCAAGCACCGGCATCGCGATCGTCTTGATTCTCGCCATGACAGGAATCATCTCAATTTTTGTCGAAAACGTCGCAACCGTCCTTGTCATGGCGCCGATCGCGCTCGCCCTTTCACGGAAATTCAACTTGAATCCAACGTACTTC
>CAMWPF010000042.1 GCA_947176045.1 uncultured Treponema sp.
TTGTCTGCGGCGCGTCGAAGAGCGAGCCGAACTTCATGCCGATGACGTCGGAAGAAACGATTTCGTCCTCGTTGTAGCCGAACGATTCTGTCGCGGCGGCCTTCATCGCGGCGTTGATTGATTCCTTTGTAACGTCCTTGCCCTTCACAACGGCCGTCAGGATTGTCGTCGAGCCTGTCGGAACCGGGACGCGCTGCGCCGCTCCGATGAGCTTTCCGTTCAGCTCAGGGATTACAAGGCCGATCGCCTTTGCAGCTCCCGTTGAGTTCGGAACGATGTTCTGCGCGCCGGCGCGCGAGCGGCGGAGGTCTCCCTTGCGCTGCGGGCCGTCGAGGATCATCTGGTCGCCGGTGTAGGCGTGGATTGTCGCCATGATTCCGCTCTGGATCGGAGCGTAGTCGTTGAGCGCCTTTGCCATCGGGGCGAGGCAGTTCGTCGTGCAGGACGCCGCGGAAATGATGGTGTCGTTCTTTGTGAGCGTCTTGTGGTTCACGTTGTAGACGATTGTCGGAAGATCGTTTCCGGCAGGAGCTGAAATGACGACTTTCTTTGCGCCAGCGTCGATGTGCGCCTGGGACTTCGCCTTGGAGACGTAGAAGCCTGTGCATTCAAGGACGACGTCCACGCCGATCTTTCCCCAGGGAAGGTTCGCGGCGTTCGCTTCCTTGTAGATGGTGATCTTCTTTCCGTCCACGACGATGGCGCCCGGCTCCTTCACTGTCTTTCCATCTTCCGCAAGAACGTCGTCGATGTGGGAGACCGAATGCTTTCCTTCGCCGATCCTTCCCATGAACCCGCCCTGCGCAGTGTCATATTTAAGAAGATGGGCGAGCATTTTCGGGCTTGTGAGATCGTTGATTGCAACTACCTCGTAGCCGTCAGCTTCAAACATCTGGCGGAACGCCAGGCGGCCAATGCGGCCGAAACCGTTGATAGCAACTTTAACCATTGTCAGTTAACTCCTTGAATTGGAAATGTATACAGCCTTCATTCTATGAATATTGAGCGGAATTGTCAATTATTCGTCAGTCAAAACGAAGGCCGCCGCCATCCTCCGCGGCGCGCACATGGATTGCGGCCCCCTCCGCATACGCTCCCGCAAGAAGCTCCTTGGAAAGCGGATTCTCCAAGAACGTCTGGACGGCGCGCTTGACCGGCCGCGCTCCGAACGCCGGGTCGTAGCCCTTCTCCGCGATGAAGTCCACCGCAGAATCGTCGAAGTCAAGTGAAATCCGCCGATCCTCCAGACGGCGCGCGACGCGCTCCAGCTGGATCCGCACGATGCCGGAAATGCAGGACTTGTCAAGCCGCTGGAACATGACGATTTCGTCAATCCTGTTCAGGAATTCCGGGCGGAACGCCGTCTTCAACAGCGAATCCACCGCCGTCCGCGCCTGCGCCATCTTTTCCGCCGTATCGGCTTCGAGGATCACGTCGCTCCCCAAGTTGCTCGTCATGATGATGATCGCGTTCTTGAAGTCAACCACCCGTCCCTGCCCGTCGGTCAGCCGCCCGTCGTCCAGCACCTGCAGCAGCACGTTGAAGACATCGGGATGCGCCTTCTCCACTTCGTCGAACAGGATGACGCTGTACGGGCGGCGGCGCACCGCCTCGGTGAGCTGCCCGCCCTCGTCATAGCCGACATATCCCGGAGGCGCTCCGATGAGCCGGGACACGCTGAATTTTTCCATATATTCGGACATATCGATGCGCGTCAGCGCCTTCTCGTCGTTGAACAAGAAGTCCGCCAGCGTCTTCGCAAGCTCCGTCTTTCCGACTCCCGTCGGCCCGATGAACAGGAAGCTTCCGAGCGGACGGTTCGGATCGCTCAGGCCGGAACGGTTGCGGCGGATGGCGTCGGACACAACCCGGACCGCCTCATCCTGCCCGATGACGCGCTTGTGGAGCACTTCCTCCAGCTGCAAGTACTTCTGCTTTTCGCCGGAAAGCATCTTGCTCACCGGAATTCCCGTCCACGTGCTGACGACGCGCGCGATGTCCTCCTCCGTCACTTCCTGCCGCAGGAGCGACGCGCGCTCCGTGCCTTCCGCAGCGTTCCCGCCGTCCTCCGCTGCCTCCGCAAGCTCCTTCTCAAGCTGCGGAATCGTGCTGTACTTCAGCTCCGCCGCCTTCTCCAGGTTGCCCTCGCGCGTGAACTTCTCCTCGTTGAACCGCGCCTGCTCCAGCCGCTCCTTGAGCGTCCGGCTCTTGTCGATGCTCTCCTTCTCATTCTGCCATTGCAGCCGCATGGCGGTGCGGCGGTCGGTCAGTTCTGCAAGCTCCTTCTCAAGCTTCGCAAGACGCTCCTTCGACGCAGCATCCGCCTCCTTGGAAAGCGACTGCTTTTCGATGGAAAGCTGGAGTATCTTCCGCTCGATCTGGTCAAGCTCCGTCGGCTGGCTCTCGATCTCCATCTTGAGCCGGCTCGCCGCCTCGTCCACCAAGTCAATCGCCTTGTCAGGCAGGAACCTGTTCGTGATGTACCGGTTGGAAAGCACCGCCGCGGAAACGAGCGCCTCGTCGTTGATGCGCACGCCGTGGTGGATTTCATACTTCTCCCGCAGCCCGCGCAGGATGGCGATCGTGTCGTCCACGCTCGGCTCGGCGCAGTACACCTGCTGGAAGCGCCGCTCCAGCGCCGCGTCCTTTTCGATGTACTTGCGGTATTCGTCGAGCGTCGTCGCACCGACGGCCCGAAGCTCCCCGCGCGCAAGCGCCGGCTTGAGAAGGTTGGACGCGTCCATCGCGCCCTCGGAAGCGCCCGCGCCGACAATCGTGTGCAGCTCGTCGATGAACAGGATGATCTGCCCCTCAGACTTCGCGACTTCCGTAATGACGGCCTTGAGCCGCTCCTCGAATTCGCCGCGGAATTTCGCGCCCGCGACAAGCGCGCCCAGATCGAGCGAAAGCAGCCGCTTGTTCCGCAGGCTTTCCGGCACGTCCCCGGAAGCGATCCGCCGCGCAAGCCCCTCCACGACCGCCGTCTTTCCGACGCCCGGCTCGCCGATGAGCACCGGATTGTTCTTCGTGCGGCGGCACAGCACCTGCATGACGCGCCGGATTTCCTCGTCGCGCCCGATGACCGGATCGATCTTGTCCTGCCGCGCAAGCGCCGTCAGGTCGCGCGTGTACTTTTCCAGCGAGCGCATCGAACTTTCAGGATCCTGCGAGTTGATCTGCTGGTTCCCGCGGACGCCCTTGAGCGCCTCCAGCACCGCCTCGTGCGTAACGCCGGACTCCCGCAGCAGGCTTCCAGCGCGGCTGTCCGACTTGGACGCCGCAAGCAGCACGTGCTCCGTCGAAAGGTACTGGTCGCGGAGCTTCTCCATTTCGGACTCCGCCTTCGCCAGCACCTTCTGCGCCTCCGACGAAAGCGACAGCTGGTTGTTCCCCGTAACCTGCGGATAGGAGCCGAGCAGCTCCGAAAGGCGCTGCCTGAGCTGCGACGCGGAGACGCCGATGCGCTCCACCACCGGCGGCACGATGCCGTCCTGCTGCTCCAAAAGGGCGATGAGGATATGTTCAAGGCCGATTTCGCCATGGTCGTTTTTCTGCGCAAGCGCGCCCGCAGACTGCACGGCGTCCTGCATCTTGAGTGTAAAATGTTCGTAATCCATGCCTCAAACATACGCACGAATCGCGGAAAAAGCAATCCTTTTGAAAAGCCTGCGGAAGGCGGACGGCGCGCCGGTTCAAGAAGACGCGCGCGGCAGTTCATGCGGCAGGAAAAATATGCTATGATTGCCGTCGAAGCCAGAAACCGCCCGAAGTTCGGACAAGGAAAACATCATGAATGAAGCATTGCAGAAAATCGAATCAGAAACCGCCGCCGCCATACAGGAACTGCTGGAAGCCCATCCGCTGGACGAAGGAAGCGTCCTCGTCATCGGCTGCTCCTCCAGCGAAGTCGGCGGCGGAGCCATCGGAAGCGCCTCCAGCGCGGAAATCGGACAGGCAGTGTTCGCAGGCGCAAGCCGCATCGCGCGCAGCCGCGGCATCTTCCTCGCGGCGCAGTGCTGCGAGCACCTCAACCGCGCCCTCGTCATCGAAGAAGCCTGCCGGCGCGCCTTCGGCTATGAGCGCGTCTCCGTCGTTCCGTGGCTCAAAGGCGGCGGCGCGCTCGCAACGGCCGCATACAGCGCGTTCAAAAATCCCGCGGTCGTCGAACACATCCGCGCCGACGCCGGCATCGACATCGGCGGAACGCTCATCGGAATGCACATCCGCGAAGTCGCCGTTCCGTTCCGCCCCAAGACCGCCCGCATCGGAAGCGCGGCCGTAACCGCCGCATGGTCGCGCCCGAAGCTCATCGGAGGCAGCCGCGCCCGGTACGAATGACGCGCCGTTCCGCTCAAGACGCAGGGCTTTCCGAAGTCCGCCGCGAGCCGGCGCGCGCGGAAGAACGCATTCCGCCCTTCAAGACATACGGCAGGCAGATAATATCGCGGCGGAACAAAGCCTTCGCCGCACAGCGCCGCTCAGGCCGCGCCGCCAGAACCGCGCAGCTTCTGGCGGACAGCCCCCGCGGCGATGCACAGCGCGAACGCCGCCGCCATGCTCGGCAGCGTGCTTCCGACGGCAAAGTCGAACCGCATGAAAATACGGTAGACGGCGAAGCCCGCCAGCCAGACGCAGCAGTTCAGGACGTCAATCCGCCGCGCGGAGCTGTCCGACTTGAGGACGAACCAGTTGGCAATCAGTATGGAAATCATCGGCGCGAACACGGAGCCGATCACGTACAGGAAGTCTGTGATGTCGTCCATCGGAAACAGCATGGCGCAGGCCGTTCCCACGGCGGCGGCGGCAACCGCGGCGCGCCTTCCGCTGACGTTCGGAAAGGCCGTCTCCGCAGACATTCCGGCAGAAAACGCGTCCAGAAACGTCGTCGTTACCGTCGAAAGGACGATGACGGCAAGCCCCGCGGCGCCAAGCCCCGCCTTGACCAAGATGGCGGCGATGCCGCCCTCCGCCGTGAAAACCGCCGCGCCCATGCCGATGATGTACATCCAGCAGCTGACGGCGCCGTAGACCGCCGCGCTCGCCGCAGTCGCCGCAAGCGGGCGCTCCGCATCCTTCGTGTAGTCGCTGATGAGCGGAAGCCATGAAATCGGCATCGCGGCCGAAAGCTCCACCGCCGCCCCGAAAGACAGCGCCCCCGGCGCGGCGGCGGACGCAGCTGGAACGCCGCCGGAAAAAACAACGATGCTCAGGACGACCGTCAGCAGGAAGAGCGCGCCCATCGCAACGGCGGAGACGTTCCTCAACCTTGCGACGCCGAGCAGGAGCCACAGCACGATCAGCACGCCGATGGCCGCCGCCCACACCTGCCGCGCGCCGCCGAAAATTCCGCCTGCGGAGATTGCGCCGTCATACACCATGATGCCCGTCCAACCGACCAGCTGCAGCACGTTCAGCAGCGCGAAGAACCGCCCGCCCCACGCGCCGAAGCTGAATTTCACCGTCTCCATGGCGCTCCGGCGCGACGCCGCGCCGATATACCCGGCAAAAAACAGCAGGACGCAGCCAATGACGTGCCCGGCAAGCACCGCGGCGGCTCCGCGCGCCATGCCCAGCGGCGCAATGTACGTTCCCGTAAGGATTTCCGCGATTGAAACCGCCGCGCCGAACCAAATCAGTCCGTTTGAAAAGACGGACGTCCGCCTTCCTTCCTTTCCTTCATTCATAAAGCACTCCAAACCCATGATCCATCGGACCGCGCCCCGCGCCCAAATCGAGCATCGCGGACAGCGCGCCAGAAAGGTACGCCTTCGCCTTCTCCACCGCCTCCGAAAGCGCGCAGCCCTTCGCAAGGTGCGCGGCGATGGCGCTCGAAAGCGTGCAGCCAGTTCCGTGCGTGTTCGGATTGTCGATGCGCTGCCCGTGGAACCATTGTCCGTCCGTTCCGTCGAACAGATAGTCGTCCGCGTCGTTCATGGCGTGGCCGCCCTTGCACAGCACCGCGCAGCCGTACTTTGAAGCGATGCGCCGCGCCGCCTCCTCCATGTCCCCGGCAGACAGGATGCGCATTCCCGAAATCGCCTCCGCCTCAGGGACGTTCGGCGTAACGACAGACGCAAGCGGGAACAGCTCCGACTGCATCGCGGCGGCCGCTTCATCGGAAATCAGCCGCGCGCCGCTCGTCGAAACCATCACGGGATCTACGACGAGGTTCTTCAGATTATACGTGCGGACGCCTTCTGCAATCACGGAAACCAGCGCGGCGGACGAGACCATCCCCGTCTTCACGCTGTCCGGGAAGATGTCCGTTACGACCATGCGGATCTGCTCCGCAAGGAATTCCGGCGGCACCTCCAGAACGGACGAAACGCCCGTCGTGTTCTGCGCGGTCAGCGCCGTGATTGCGCTCATGCCGTAGACGCCGTTCGCCAGCATGGTCTTGATGTCCGCCTGAATCCCCGCCCCGCCGCTTGAGTCGCTTCCTGCAATCGTCAGCGCCGTATTCATCACCGTCCCCCTTCCTTTTCCCGCACTTCCAGCCGGCTCCAGTCGAAGCTGCGGAATTCTTCTATATAAAATTGGCATAACCGCTTGATTTCTGCCGCATCCGCCGCGCTCGCCGCATCCTGAACGCCCGCGACAATGAATCCGGCGCCCGCCGCCGTGCGGACGGGAACAAGAGCGTCCTCAAAGACGATCGTCTCCGCCGCCTCCGTGCCGAGCGCCTGCGCGGCGCGGAAGTAGATGTCCGGCTTCGACTTCGACGTCCGGCATTCCGAACACGTCAGAACCGCGTCGAACAGGCCGTCCAGCGAAAGCCGCCGGAGCGCCGGAGCGAACAGGCCGCGGTCGGTCGCAGTCGCAAGCGCGACAGGAATGCCGCGCCGCTTCCATTCCAAAAGGAATTCCCGCGCGCCGTCCTTGAGCGGAACCTGCGACGCGTATGCGTCCGCAAGGATGCTGTTGATGCCGCGGACAATCTCCCCGCAGGAGCGCGACGGCAGATAGCGGCGGCGCAGGTATTCCGCGCCCTCCTCCATGCTCATGGAAAGCAGCGTGCGGCCGAGGCGCTCCTCCGGCTCCGCCCCGAGCTTCCGCAGATAGCGCTCCCCCGCATGAATCCAGAACGGCATGGAATCGAGGAGCGTGCCGTCCATGTCGAAGATTGCGCCGCAGATCACAGCGCGCCGCCTGCGTCCGCGCCGGAAAACAGCCGCTCCGACGCCGCGCGGAGCAAGGCCGCCGCCGCACGGACGTCGCGCTCCGCAAAAATCGCGCTGACGGCCGCGACGCCGCAGATTCCGCTGCCAGAAAGCCGCGCGACGTTCTCCACATTGATGCCGCCGATGGCGACCACCGGAATGTCCACGGCGCGGCAGATGTCCCGGAGCGCCTTCAGCGAAACGGATGCGGCGTCCGCCTTCGTGCCGGTCGGAAAGACGGCTCCGACGCCGAGGTAGTCCGCGCCGTCCCGCGCGGCGCGCACGGCCTCCTCCGCCGTCTGCACGGAGACGCCGACAATCTTGTCCGGGCCGAGCAATCCGCGCGCCTCCCGCGCCGCCATGTCGTCCTGCCCGATGTGCACGCCGTCCGCGCCGATATCCTTCGCAAGCATGACGTCGTCGTTGATGACGAACGGAACGCCGTACCGCGCGCACACTGCCTGCACTGAGCGCGCCGCCGCGCGGAACGCGCCGCCGTCGAGCGACTTCTCGCGCAGCTGCACGAACGTCGCCCCGCCGTCGAGCGCCTCCCGCACGACGGAATCAAGCGTCCGCCCCGAAAGCCACGCCCGGTCGGTAACGGCGTACAGCCGGAGCGACTCCCGCCGGAAGCGCGCGCGCGGACTGCGGCTGTGCGGAAGTCCGTCCGCCTGATCCATCTGTTCTGATTCTTCCACAGCCGCCTCCTGAGCGCCGCTCATCTGACTTCGTACCGCGCGCCGCCGTCAAGGACGGAGCCGGTCATCGTGAACAGCGCGTCGATGATGCGGTTCCGGTACGTCGAATTGCCGTCGCCGACGGCCATGCGCTTCCAAGCGATTTCTCCGGCAAGCCCCATGGCGGCGACAGCCGCGGCGCAGGCGTTCAGATATCCGCCGGGATTGGCGGCGAGGAACGCCGCGATGATGCCGCTGAGCTGGCAGCCGGTTCCCGTAATTCTGCCCATCTCCGCGCGTCCGTTCCTGATGACGAAGCAGCGCTCCGCGTCGGCGACAAGATCGATGGCGCCGGTAACGGCGACGACGCACCGCCGCCGGGCGGCGAATTCCTTGACGAACGCAGCGGCGGAGTCAAGGGATTCCTCTGTAACAGCGTCCTCCATGTCCGCGTCAACGCCGCGCGTGCCGCCGCTTCCAGACGCGAGCGTCTTGATTTCCGAACTGTTTCCGCGGATGACGGCGAACGGAATTTCATCGGCGAGCCTCACGGCGGTCTCCGTGCGGAGCCGGCTCGCGCCCGCGCCGACAGGGTCGAGCAGCACGGGATGTCCGAGCGCGGCGGCCTTCCTCCCCGCGAGGAACATCGACGGAACCGTCGTCTGGTTGAGCGTTCCGATGTTGATGTTCAGGGCGGCGCAGATGGACGTGATTTCCTCGACCTCCCCGCCGTCGTCGGACATGATCGGGCTTCCCCCGACGGCAAGGATCGCGTTCGCGACGTCGTTTACCGTAACATAGTTGGTGATGTTGTGGACGAGCGGAGACGCCGCGCGCACCTTTTCAAGACAGCTTCCAAGCATACAAGCCTCGTTTAAAAAAAATTCAGCCTGTTTGAACGCGCACAGCGGCAGTGATTTCCCTACGTTGGCATTATCCAAATCAGGTTGCGGGTCAAGGCGGAACAGCCTACTCTCAGCCTGCTTTGCGCAAGCTCCCCATGTGCCGACATGATAGCAGATGGACGCGCGCGTGGCAAGCGGACGGAAGCCTGAACGAATTCCTTCTGAAATCACGGCCTGACAAACGGAGCATTGCACAAATCCCCCGTTTGAAGTATTTTAAAGCGTACTGCAAGGAGATTTCAATGAGCCGCACTTTTCCGCTTTCGCATGAGCAGCTGGCAGAGCTAGTCAAGACCGTTCCGACGCCGTTCTACCTGTACGA
>CAMWPF010000043.1 GCA_947176045.1 uncultured Treponema sp.
AACACGAAAGGTTTTCAAAAATGCTGCGAGTTTCCATAGCTGACATTATTGTGCAAAGCCTGAAAATATGCAATATAATGAAGGAACGCGCGCCGAACGGACAGCACGCGGCGGCGCCCGCTCATTCCAGCGCCTGAAGCTCGATTGCGATTTCCTCCATCTCGCGGTCGGTCATCGCAATCGTCTCCGCGCAGCGGTACAGCTCGCGCCGGATGCTCTCCGGCACGGATTCCGTCTTCTTGTAGTGCAGCTCATGCTCAAGGCTCGCCCAGAAGTCCATGGCAATCGTCCGCAATTGGACTTCGACCGTCACCGTCTGCCTTGTGTCCGACAGGTACACCGGTGTTTCGATGACGAGGTGCAGGCTGCGGTAGCCGGAATCCTTCGGGCAGGCGATGTAGTCCTTTTCGCACAGCAACGTGATGTCCGGCTGGTTGAGCAGGATCTCGCGAATTGTATAGATGTCGGAAATGTACGGGCAGATGACACGGATGCCGGCGATGTCGTGCAGATTCTCGGTCATCGACTGGAACGTTACCGGAAGCCCCCGCTTGGAAAGCTTGTTGGCGATGCTTTCCGGCGACTTGATGCGCGACTTGATTGTCTCGATGGGATTGCGCCGCCCGGTCACCTTGTACTCCTTGTTCAGGATTTCCAGCTTCGTCTCGACCTGCTTGATGGCGCATTCATAGACCATCATTATCTCTTGAAATTCAAATGCCAGCTTGTAAAAATCGTCGTTGATTTCCAGATTGCGTTGGATGATCTGCGGAAGCCCGGAATCTTCATGCCCCGCCTGCTGCCCAAAACTGTCCGAATGCGCCGCGCCCGGACGTGCTGTTCGTTCATTCATACCTTTAAAAATACTACGAAATCACAATGGTTTCAAATAAAAAGCAGTTTCTTCCGCGGCGGCAGCTACCGCACCAGCAGGCACGTACACCACGCTTCCACGGCGCTTCCGCTGCCGACGCTGTCCAGCGCCTCGCCGGTCTTCGCCTTGACGAACACCCGTTCCGCCGGCACATCCAGAATCGCAGCGATGGAGGCAACGACCGCCTGCCGGTAGGGAAGCAGCTTCGGGCGCTCCAGCTTCACGACGCAGTCCAGATTTCCCAAATTCCATCCTTCCGAACGGACGGCGCGCCAGACTGTCCGAAGCAGCTCCACCGAATCAGCGTCCTTCCATTTCATGTCCTCCGGCGGAAAGAAGCTGCCGATGTCTCCCAATCCGGCGGCTCCCAGCACCGCGTCCGCAACGGCGTGCAGCAGCGCGTCGCCGTCGGAATGACCGTCCTCGCCCTTATCAGCCGGAATGTCGACGCCGCCCAGCAAAAGCCGGCGTCCTGCCGTCAGACGGTGGATGTCATATCCCAAGCCTGTCCGCAGATCCTTCATCACAGCACGCTCCTGCGCTCCGGCGGCGCCATCATAATCCGATGCAAACGTAATCTTCCGGTTGCAGGAATCGCCGGCAACCACCTTCACCCTTCCGACATACGCGCCCCAAATTTCCGCATCGTCCGTATATTCCCTGCCGTCCCGCGCCGCCGAACGGTGCGCCTCGAGCAGCGGAGCGAATGAAAATCCCTGCGGCGTCTGGACAGCCGCCATTTCCGCACGGCGCAGATGGCGCGACACAAAGCCGTCCGCGTCCACCAGCTTCTGCGTATCAACCGGCGGAATTCCGGGAGCAGCCGCGCCGAACTGAACCATTGCTTCTGCAACTTCCACGACGACGCGGGCAGGAACGAACGGACGCGCGCCGTCGTGAATCAGGACAAATTCAGGCGGCTCAGGCAGCGCGGCGGCGGCCTCCAGCGCGTTGCGCACGGAAGCCTGCCGGGAAGCGCCGCCGTCCACAAAGAGGAGTTCCACGCCGTCAAGCAACGGTTGTATAGAAGGGTCTGAAAAAAGCGCGGCCCGCGCCTCGGCAGAGCCGCCGGGAGGAACTGCCACTGCAAGCATCCTGCATGGCAGCGATTCTAAAAAGCGGCGGGCGGCGGCGGAAAGCACTGTTCCGCTGCCAAGCGGCAGATATTCCTTCTTCCGCCCGATTCCCATGCGCGCCGACGATCCGGCGGCAACAAGGACAACGGCCAGCGGACGGTTTTTAAAAGTCGTCGCCCTCAAAATCGCCTGCATCCGATTCGTCGGAATCATCTTCGTCATCGTCGGAATCCTGCCGGTTCCGCGGAGAGTCGCCCATATCGTCCATCAAGTTGTCGTCCTCGTCCTCCTCGTCCTCAATGACGTGCTTGACTTTCGGAACGGATCCAGGCGGCTCCAGCTTGGCATGAATCATGGAGCTGACTTCCTTCTCAGAAATCCCCATCGCAAACGAAATTTCATCTTCCAAGAGCTTTTTTGCAGAATCGTACAGCTTCCGCTCAAGAATCGGCAGCTCCTTGACCTTGCTCCGGTTGTACAGGCAGCGGACAATCGATGCAATGTCCGCGATGCTGCCTTTTTTGAGCAAATCCAAATTCATCTGATAGCGGAGCTTCCAATCCGAAGTGATCGGCTCGAATTCGTCGGACAGCAGGTCCAGCGCCCGCTGCGCCTCCTCCGCAGAAACAATCGGACGTATTCCAAGCTCTTCCGCGCGGTCTACGGGAACCATGACAACCATGTCGGACGCCTCGACGTAAATCTTATAGTACAACATCGTCGCGCCGCGAAAATTCTTTTCAAAAATGTCCGTGATTTTTCCAACACCTTGGCTCGGATACACAATCTTCTGCTCAATCTGAAACTTTGTATCGCTCATACATTCCTAGAATACCATACATTTCCATAAAAATCAAACCGTCATCAGCCGGGAAAGAAGCAGCGGACGCTGTGTCCGTCCGAGCATTTTTGGAATGCCGGCATTTCAGTCCGGCAGCGGATATCTGCATGTGGGCAGCGGTACGCGAACGGACAGCACCGCTCTTCGGAAAGCGTCGTCCGCACCTCCAAGTTGGAAGCACCGCCCGCTTCCTGCACGCCGCCGAAAAGCAGCTTTGTGTACGGATGGAGCGCGTCCTTGTACAAGGTCGCCGCCGGAGCCTCTTCCACAAGCACGCCGCGGTACATGACGCCGATGACGTCGCAGAAATAGCAGGCGACCTTCAAGTCGTGCGTGATGAACACCACGCTCAAATTCCGCTGTTCCCGCAAGTCCAACAGCAGGTTGATGATCTGCCCTTGAACTGAAACATCCAGCGCGGAAACAACTTCATCGCAAATCAAAAGCTTGGGATCCATAATCAGTCCGCGCGCAATAGAAATGCGCTGCCGCTGGCCGCCCGAAAATTCCGCCGGACGCCGGAACGCGTCGTCGGGAGAAAGCCCCACTTCCTGAAGGATGTCCGCGGCAAGCGCCGCGGCGTCCGACCGGCCCTGCCATTTTGAGGAGTAGCGCAGGCCGTCCGTAAGGATGTCCAAAATCCGCAGCCGGGGATTGAGCGATTTCGCCGGATCTTGAAAAATGTACTTGACCTGTTCCCGGTACAGCCGGAGGCGGCGGCGGTCGAACTGGGACACGTCCTCCATATCCGTAGCTGCGCTTCCTCCGGCGCGCGCCTCTTCATAAAACAAGATGCGTCCGGACGTCTGCCGGTACATTTGAATCAAAAGCCGGGCGGTGGTCGTCTTTCCGCAGCCGGATTCGCCCACGATGCCGTATGTCCCGCCGCGCGCCACTGAAAATGAGACGTCGTTCACGGCGAACACAGTGCGCCGATTCCTTGCGAAGAATCCCGCCTCCAGCGAGAACTGCTTGGAAAGGCGTTCCACGCACAGCAGCGGAACGTCCGCCGTCCGTCCGTCCATAGTTTTCGCACCTGTGCCCGTTCCGCCCATCATTCCGCCCCCTCCTTCTTGGAATCATCCGCGACGTCCTGCTCCGCCGCCTTCCAGCAGCCGCATTCCGGCACGCGGCAGGCGTCCCTTGCAAACGAACACCGCGGCGCGAACGGACAGCCCGGCTCCGGCGCGGACGGATCGGAAACGCGCCCAGCGATGAACGCCATCCTGCCGCCCGTATAATGGCTGCCGAACTGAGGAAGCGCGGAAAGCAGCGCCTGCGTGTACGGATGCCGCGGACTGCCCGCAATGCGCGCAGAATCACCCGACTCCATAATCTTTCCGCCGTACATCACGACAATCCGATCAGAAATCTGCGCCACAAGCTCGATGTCATGGCTGATGAACACAATTGAAAGTCCGCGCTCCTTGCGGAGCCGCAGCAGGAGCGACACAATCTGCGCCTGAATCGTAACGTCGAGCGCCGTCGTCGGCTCATCGGCTATGAGAAGCTCGCAGTTCTGGGCGAGCGCAAGCGCGATGCCGATCCGCTGGAGCTGCCCGCCGCTGAACTGATGCGGATATGCCGGAAGCCGCTTCCGGGCGTCGGGCAGTCCGACTTCCGAAAGCAGCCGCTCCGCCCGGTTGTCGGATTCTGCGCGGGAAATGCCGCGCTCCCGGTTCTGGAACGTCTCGAAAAAAAGCGCTCCGATGCTTTGCAGCGGATCGAACGAACGTCCCGGCTCCTGAAAGATCAGCGAAATGCGGCTTCCGCGGTACGCACGGAGCTCCTCCTGCGGAAGCGCCGTCAAATCCACGCCGTCGTAGACAATCTGTCCGTGCGCGGCGGCGTTCGCCGGAAGCAGCCCCGGGATTGCGGTGGTCGCAACAGACTTTCCGCTTCCAGACTCTCCCACAATTCCCAGAATTTCACCGCGGCGCACGTCAAAGGAGACGCCCCGTACGCCGTACACGGGAATCCGCCGGGAGCCGCGCACAATGCTGAACGTTACGTGGAGGTTCCTCACGGAAAGCAGGACGCCGTCGGATTGAGGCTGTTCCGGCGCGGCGCTCCGCCGTCCTTCCGCAGGGCTGGCGGCGCCCTGCTCCTTGAGCCATGCAAGCAGCTTCCGGCGGCTGAACACCGCATTGTACGGATCATAGAAGTCGCGCAGCGCGTCGCCGAGAAAGTTGAACGCCAGCGTCACCAGCAGGAGCATCAGCACAGGATACAGGAGCCATGGAAAGGCGCGCAAATTGGAAAGCGTGGAAATGTCGCGGTTGATGAGGGAGCCCCAGCTGACCGCCGGATCGCTGATGCCAAGCCCCAGATAGGAAAGCGTCGTCTCGCTCATGATGAAGCCGGGAACGCTCAGCGCCGTGCTGACAATCAGGAGGCTCGCCGTCTGCGGCACAATCTGACGGAAGATGACGACCACTGCCGGAACGCCTTCCAAGCCTGCGTTGACGACGAACTCCTCCCGCTTGATTGCATGAACCATGCCGCGGATTGTCCGCGCCGAGCCGGGCCAGCCGACCAGCGCGAGAATCACCGTGATGACCATGTACGCCGTGCCGCTGTCCATGCGCGCGTTCAGCAGCGAGCGCAGGAAGAGGATGAAATACAATCCCGGAATGAGCATGAAGAATTCCGCAAAGCGCATGATCGTCCAGTCCGCCGCGCCGCCGAAATAGCCGGAAACGCCGCCGAGCAGGACTGCGAGCAGCAGCGAAATCGCGGTGGCGACAAATCCGATTGTCAGCGAAATGCGGCTTCCGTGGACGATCCGGCTGAACAAGTCGCGCCCCAAATTGTCCGCGCCCAAAAGGTACGCCGGATAGCCCGAACCGTCCGCCGTTCCGAACAGGTGCCGGTCGCAGGGAATGACGCCGAACAGCTTGTACGGCGCGCCTTTCGCAAAGAAGCGCAGGGCGTGGACGCATTCCGCATCCGAAACGCGCGCGTAGCGCCACGTCGTCCGGTCGATGACGCGGTGCTCCCTGACTTTCAGCCCCTGCGGCGTCAGCTGGATGTCCGCCGGATGGAACGTATTCTCCGAAAACGTCATCGCCGCAGGGTACGGCGCGACAAAATCCGCGAAGACCATCACGGCGTACACAACGGCGAGAAAAACAACGGACGAAAATGCAAGCGGACGCGTCCGCAGATAGTCAAAAAACTGCTTCATAGCCTGACTCCTGTTCCATTGCCGCGCTATTCCGTTCCATACCGGATCCGCGGGTCGACGAGGGCGAGCAGGATGTCGGAGGCGACCATTCCCGCAAGGACGAGCGCCGAAATGAACATACTGTTCGCAAGTACAAGGTTGATGTCCTCCTGAAGCACCGCCTCGTACATGAGCCGCCCGATTCCCGGATAGGCGAAGATGATTTCCAGCACCAGCGAGCCGCTGAACAGGCTGGCAAGCAGGTTCGCGCTTCCCGTAATGTACGGATTCAGCGTGTTCCGGAACGCATGGTTCACGTAGACGCGCCGCTCGGAAATGCCGCGGGCGCGCAGGGCGAAGATGTACGGCATTCCCATCTGATCGAGCATCGTCGCACGGATCATGCGCATGGTGCCTCCCGCGCCGCCCAAAAACGACGCGAGGAGCGGCAGGAACACGTGGTGCGCGTAGCTGAACGAAAAGCGCAGCGGCGACTCCGAAAACGGAAAGCCGGGATACGCCGTCACAGGAAAAAGCCCGGTCAGCGACGCGAACAGTTGGAGCAAGATCAAAAGCAGGATGCCCGGAAACGCATGGAAGAACAGCGCGAAGAACGTCGCCGCAGCGTCGAGGCGCGTTCCCGCCTTGCTCGAAAAATAAACGCCGAGCACGAACGAAAGCAGCGTGATGAATACGAGCGAAATCACGTTCAGCAGGACGGAATTCCAAATGCGCGACCCGATCAGAAATCCCACCGGCGCGCGGGACACGAGGCTCGTCCCCAAATCATGGCGCACAATCACGCGTTCCAGCCATTTGAAGTACTGCACGTAGAACGGCTTGTCCAGCCCGAATTCCGCGCGCAGGCGTTCCAGCTGGGCGTCCGAAAAGACATCCTCGCCTTTTGCCGCGGAAGCGGCGGCCGCTCCCGTCCCGGAGCGCTCCGTGCCGGAAAGAATCTGCTGGCTCATCATCTGGTCGACGATGTCGCCGGGAGCGAGCGCCATGAGCGCGAACAAGGCGAATCCAAGCAGGAAGAGCAGCACGAGCATCGTCGCGACACGGGAGACGACGAACGAAAGGAGCGGCGCCTTTTTTCGGAACAGCCGCCATGGCGCGGCCGCCGCGCCGCCGGTCCGCCGGAAGAATTCCCTGATTTCCATCACAGCCATACGCCTCACAGCCCCCGCAAAAAGCAATGTTCCGTCATGGCGCCGTTCTTGTTGTCGTAATAGACATTTTGAAGATCCCATTTGTTGCGGATTGCAAAGAAGCTGCGCGGACGGACGAGGTAGATGACCGGGCATTCCTCCAGCAGGATGCGCTGGTATTCGTCCCAGACAGCCTTCGCGCCGTCGTAATCGTTCGTGTAGCAGCCTTCGTTGTAGAGGTAGTCGATCCGTGCCTCCCATTCCGTCGCCGGAGACGCCTGCAGCGGATGCCAGAGATGCAGGTTCCCGCTTGAAGGCCACACGTTGCTTCCCTGCGACGGAAACAAATTCGCGCCAAGCCCGATGACGACGGACTGCCAGTCGTATGTCGCCGTAAGCATTTCGATGATCTTCTGGAAGTCAAGCTGCCGGACGTTCACGGTAATTCCGACTTTGGAGCATTCGTCGGCGACAATCTGCGCGATGTCGTTCGCAACTGTATTCGCCGACGGCACGGTCATATCGAAGGAAACGCGCCGCCCCGCGCCGTCGTACAGCAGCCCGTCCGTCCTCCGTACAAAGCCGGCCGACTCCAAAAGCCGCAGCGCACGCTCGGGATCATAGCGATAGTGCAGCGTGATGTCCGCGTCGTAAAACGGATTCGCCTCGGGAAAGAACGTATATTTCGGTTCGGCAAGTCCACGGTACGTCTGGGAGATGATGCGGCCGCGGTTCAAGAGGCAGCTCATCGCCTGCCGGAACTTCCTGTTCGTAAACCAGCCGTAATACGGTTCCGCCGCATTCTTCGGATTTTGGTTGAACGACCACAACGACGCGCCCATGGCGCCGTCCGCATTGAACACCGTATAATCGTCCTTCTGCCCGTCCACGACGCTGCGGACTTCTTCCGGCCGCGGCATATAGGTCTCCGTCCTCCCCTGCCGGAACAGAAGGAAGTCCGTATTCATGTCGCCGACAATCTGGAAGACACGCTGCTCCATATAGGGAATCGAAACGCCGTTTCCATCCTTTTCCCAATAGTTCGGATTGCGTAAAAAGACAAGCCGCTGGGCAGGCGTATATTCCGCGATATACCATTTTCCGCAGGACGGAATGGAACGGGGGTTGCAGTCCGCGCTGAACAAGTTCTTGACGCCGTCCGCGCCGCCGCGCTCTTTAGCCGGGCGGTACAAGAACGACGGACAGACGCTCATATTCGTGGAAAGCAGCGGTTCGGCGACAATCCGCGGAAAGACAAAGTCAAACCGGCGGCCGTCAATCTTCACGCAGTCAATGTGCCGCTCCGTTCCATCCGGCATAGTCACGAACTGCTGCGCGTAGCCGCTGCTGCCGAACTGCGGATCGCCGGCAATTTCGTTGTACCAAAAGACAATGTCGTCCGATGTAACGGGAATTTTCTCATCAGAATCAATATACGTCCAGAACAGCCCCTCCCGCAACGTGTAGTGCACGGTCAGCGTTCCTGCAAGCTCGTCCGTTTCGATTTCATAAAAGGCGCAGTGCGGCCGCCATTCGCGGAGCGTCGCATCATAATCCACCAAATAATCCAACGTCGCGCTGATAATTCCATTGCTGTCCGCATCCCGTTCCGCAATCAGCTGGTTGAACGTCTTCGGATCAGACAGGATTGTATCATTCCAAACGCCGCCTACCGCTCCGTCCACGTATCCTCCGCCGTTCCATGGGCGGGAGACCGTCTTTTGCAGCAGCTCCGCATCGCCGCCCTGCGCCAGCGCCGCAATTTCCGCAAGCGACAGTTCCGGCGTCCGCGAGCAAGAAGCTATGGCAAGGCATCCGGCAGGAAGCAGGATCATTTTCTGAAAAAACGAAAAAAACGACATAAAGCAATTTTAACAAATTCGGAC
>CAMWPF010000044.1 GCA_947176045.1 uncultured Treponema sp.
TATTTTTAGACAATGGGTATGGTATACCTAAAAAAGATTTTATTGACAAAATGACGAGCATAGGCAAGTCTGATAAAAGCAAGGCTATTGACCAAATTGGTTTCCGAGGCATTGGTAGATTGGCTGCTATGCCTTTTTGCAAAGAGTTAATTTTCAAGAACAAAGTCGAAAACGAGGAAGAAATACAAGTTTTTTCTTGGGATGGAGAAAAATATAATACTTTGCTTTCTCAATCAGAAACCGATGATTTGGAAAATGCTATAGAACAAATTACCCAAAAATCAATTTTAAAATATGAGGGTAATATTTCCGACCATTTTTTTAAGGTTGAATTAGTTTCTTATAGAACGGAAATAGAAGAACTTATTAATGGTAAAGATTTCAAACAAAAATTAACCAGACTTTTGCCATTAAAGTATGCCGATTCTTTTGAGGCAAAAAGAGCTATTCATAGTCACTATAAAGAGTTTATGGGTGAATCATTAGAAAAATATGAATTTGATGTATATTTGGATGATGACCAGCTATATAAACCTTATTCGAAAACTCATATTTTAGAATCGGATATAGTTTTTTGGAACTTATCATTTGACCAACTTTCTGAAGAAGTTCCGGCAGAGAAAATTGGAGTTCTTTGGTTTACATTTAATCGTAAAGTTTCGTCCAATCCAGCTGATTCACCACGAGGTATATTTGTCAGATCGAAAAATATGTTGCTCGGCAATGAATATGCAATAGCCGATTCCGTTTCAAAAGGCAATAATGATTATGTAACAACTTATAGAGAATTAACTCAAACCCTTAACGGCGTTTACGGAGAGCTGTTAATTGATACCCAACGATTATCTGATAATGCAAGAAGAGATTGGTTTAAAATTGATCTAAATTCGAATCAGTTAAGAGTTATTTTAACAGATTATCTTAAAAAATTAACGACATATAGACGTGACGCTTCTGCAGCATTTAATGACAAAAAAGCCGAATCAAAACGAACTAAAGTTATTAACTCCTATCGTGAATTAACTGGAGGGTTTGATACAAAGCAATTTGAAAAAGATTTTTATTCTCCTGAACTAGAAAAGGAAGAAAAGATTTTTCAATATGCCAATGATGATATACCGCGTTACTCCATAACCGCAAAAAAGTTTTATGATGAAATTGTTATTGCTCTTAAGGAATATTTTATAAAAACAGAAGAAGATGGTGGTATTGAAAAATTTCTAAAAATACGTACCTATTTAAAACAAAAGTTGAACGATAAAAATTAATTTAAATGCAAAAAAGCGTATGTCTACAATAAAAGGTGGCCGCAGTTTCATTTATCTTTTTCACGGGTACAAAGCGATTTTTACAAAAAATACGTTGCCGTTTTTAGAATCAAAGTAGATATTGAAGAATAAAAATAGTTTCAATAGGGCAATTTTTTGCAAAGACGATAGCAGTTAACGAGAGATTTAGCGGTAACCGAAAGTACAAATCTGATCCTGCCGTTCATTCTCTTGCTGCGTGGATACAGCACAATTCCTGCTGCCTTTTTATCTTGCCCTCCTAAAAGAACTGCCATGGGCATCTTTGCCTCAGGCAGTTCTTTTGGCCGACACCTCACGAACGCGCTCCGGAAAGCCGCATGGCGCGACCTTCCGGGGCGGACGCTACGCTTCGGTTATGCGGATTACGTCCGACTGCACGGTGTGCACGGCCTTGAGCGACTTTGCGCCGCCGGCATACGATGTGCGCAGCAGAATCCGGTAGGCGCCTGCCGCCAGTTCCCGCGGAATGATGAATTCGATTCTCCGGGCGAGGTTCACTTTCAAAAGGCTTCCCCCGACTGCCGTCCACTGGCTCTCATCGTCCGGGATTGCGCCGCCGCTGTCCGCCGGGCACAGGTACAGTCCGTATGTGTCTCCGCCGAGCTTCAGGCGCGAGCCGGTCATGCGCACCCGTGTCCCTGCCGGGAATTCATCGTCCGCTTCCTCCGTGTACGTGTCGAACAGCCGGACGATGCACGGGCCGCTGTCTGCCACGGTTATTTTGTGCACTGCGAGGCCTTTCAGCGTGCTGTTTGTGAGGGCGGAAGGCGTGAAGCCTGCGGAAAATCCTGCGACGGTAACATCGCCCGTGCTTTCGCTCTCCGCAGAGGCATCCGCCGCAATGTACAGCGTGCCGAGGCCGAGGACGTTCACCGCCTCTCCGCGGGAAAGCGCCTCAAGAATTTCAGCCTTTATCAGCCCCGTAATGTGCTGCACCATGAGCGCGTTCGTCCCAAGCTCCCGCTTCTGGATTCTTGCGATTATCTGCTCCATGGTGATTGTGCTGCGGTCGAACCTCGCGTAATACCTGCGTCCGTTCTTAAAGGGATTCCTGTACATGGTCAGCGTCCCTTTTCCGCTGTTGTCGTCAAATGTGATTTTTGTTACATCACTCATCTTCGTTTCTCCTTGCGCTTTTTGCGCAGATTTGCTTGTACGGTGCGGAATCTCAGCCCGGATTCCGGCGCGAAAATTCCGCTTGACGAGAGACAAAGATTCGTATAGAATTCCACCATTGCATTTGAGATTCTATGAATCTTTGTTACGCCCGGCTTTTGTCAGACAGATGCCGGGCGTTTTCTATTGCGGTTTTTTCCGTTCCGCGCGGCGTCTTGAACAGTCTTGCTACATAGCGGTTCCTCCAGTCTGTAAATTTTGTGTACTCAAGCATGAAGCTGTCAAGCTCCCTGCTTCCCGAAGCAAGCTCCGCCCGCCCCGTTTCCGAAACGGCGCAGCACGGAACGATGTGGCACGTGAACACGTCGGTGTACAGCTCGATGATGTGCGAAATCACCCTGCGCGCGGCCGCATTCGTGATGAACGGCGGAATGCAGATTCCGTACCTGAAGTCCTCGAACCAGTGGCACAGCTCGTGGGCAATGCAGTACAAGGCCGCCTTGTCGCCGTTTTCCGCGCGGACGAACAGGGACTCCTTTATGTAGATGACCCGGTGCGGGCACACCCTGTCTGCCGGGCTGTAGAGGGCGCCGATGTCCGGCTCGTCCCAGTCACTGTCCTCCACAATCTGATACATGAACGCGCCGTCAACCATCCCGACTCTATGCTCCAGCGCGGCAAGGACGGCAAACGTTCCGTCGCCCTGCATTCCGAGAATCCGCCTGAATTCACAGGCCTTCTGCTTCAAATCTTCCGCCATCAGAACGAGCGATGCCAGAAGAACCTCAAGTGCATTTTCCATCTGCGCCTCCCTGCGCCTCGACGGAGTTCCTGAATCCCTTCAGCAGCTCCTGCATCTGCCTGAGCTGCTCCCCGTCGAGCCTTGACAAATCGTGCGCGAACATCACCGCCGTGTCCACATACTGCCTCATGCAGTTCCTGCTGCGCACATCCTTCAGACTGATGACGACCTCGCCCTTCAGCTGCTGTACTGCGTTCTCGAATTCCCCCTTCTGCTCCTCGGTGAGGCTGTACTCGCGGTACAGGTTCTCCCTGAATTTCTGCGTAACGCTCCTGCTTCCGTTCTGGATGCTTGAAAGCGTCGCCGGTGATATACCAAGCCGAGCTGCCATCTCGCTCAAGCGCTGGTCATTGTCTATCCGCAGCTTGCTCAAGAATTTTGCAACTTGTGTCATATCACGCACCTCCAAAGCCGCCGACAGCGGCATAAAATCCACAAGGCTCAACGACCTTCTCTACACATATCATACAGCATACTTTACATAAATACAAGTTAAATTTATACAAATTTTGTATAATAATAAGGATGGATTTGTATGACCTGCCGAACTTGCGTGGAGCGGCCGTACAAAGGAACGTGGATGCTTGCATACAAGTGCGCCCGGAAACAGCGCCGATGCCCGCGCGGAGGAAGCATCCAAGCGCATGGGAAGGGAGCATCCAACCATGCTGGAAGCCAGCATCCAAGTGAGGGGAGGGGAAATATTATAGAGGAGATTTTTTTGTTACTGTAGTTTTCGGGTGAAAGCGCATTGCATTATGTACAGCATTCTTTGGTGCGTCTCTCATGCCTTGCTCTTTGATGTTAATTTCCAGAGTTGAATTTTACAAGCTTCTCCCAATCAATGCTGCCGTCCTCAAAACAGAACTCTTGGGTAAACTCACGGACGAGCCGGTTTGCAGCTTTCTGATAAGCGGCATCAAATTCATCGACATATTTTTCTGGCAGCTTATCCATGAAGCGGATCAGCTTTATGTAGAATTCTTCATCGCCGGTCAATTCCGTCCAGAAATCTTTTCCTGCTAATTCCATATAGAATTTGGGAAGTCCCCGGCTGGAGGATTTCTTCTTTCCGTAGCCATAGCCGACAATCGGGACAAAACGTTTTTTCGCCTGCTGTGCCAGCTTGCTTGCCGCCATGAAGTTCTGCTCCTGCTTCTTGCGGCTGTCCGCATTGAACACACTTGTGCCGGATTTTACAGCGATGGCATAGATTGTGTCGTCATGCTCCACCATGATGTCCACGCCTTCTGCCAATGCTTTCTGTCCTTGCGCGGCAGCGGTGGCAATCGGTTCAAAGAATACATTGCCAAAGATTGTTTCTTCTGATGAAGATACAAAGGCGGCAAGAATAGCGTCAATAATCTGGGCAGCTCCGTTCATGGCCTTTGCCCGGAACAAGTACGGGTTTTTCCGTTTCATTACGGCTTTTACAGTAAGGCTGTCCACTTTTTTAATCAGACTGGTGTAGAAGTTGTCCAGCGCAACCGCAATCGCTTCTATGATGGAATCTTCATTGTAGTCATTATTTATGGGCATAGCAGCTTCCTCCTATTTCGATTGCCTGTTTTAATTTTTGATGAATATCAGTTCCCCGGAAACGTTTGGTGTGTATTTCAGCTGTTTGATCTGCAACGGAAAGAATTGCCTTGCCCAAGGATAAGGCGAGACCGACTGGCACTGCATTACCGATCTGCCGGTATTTTGCTGCGGTTGTTCCAGTAAATATCCAGTTGTCTGGAAACTGCTGGATCCGGGCATATTCCCTGATGCTCAGCGGGCGGTTCTGGGTCGGGTGGCACATCATTGTTGCTTTTTGTACGGGCGAAGTTACCAGTGTCGGAGACGGCTGGCTGTAGGACAATCTCCGGTAAAATCCGACTTTTCCGCCTCCTGATTTATAAGCACCGCCCATGGCTTCTCTGCATATTTTATCAGGAAGACTGCGCCAGTTTCCTCCCTCAGGAACAGTGCGGAGATAATCAAGCCGGCTTTTGCTGAACGCGGCACACTCTCCGCAATCATATTCAAGATCCTTGATTGCATCCTGCAATGTGCGCCACCGATAGGCAGATTCCTGATGCATTTGGAAATGAGTTGGAAGCGGAAGAAAAATATCCTCATGCTCTCGGCTTCCAAGCAATACAAACCGCTCCCGGAATTGCGGAACGCCATAGTTTACAGCATCCAGAACGCCATACACAGTTTTGTAGCCCAGCTTGTCAAATTCAGAAAGGATGACATCCAGAACAGTTCCCAGCTGCTGCTCGGGATCACTCATATTCCGTTCTGCAAGAGATGTATGTTTCAACGGGGCAGACTTGATTCCCTTTACATTTTCCATAATAAAAAAGCGGGGGCGAATGTAGTCAAGCATACGGATAAAATCCATAAAGAGGCTGCCCCGCGGGTCATTAATCCCAAGGCGTTTCCCCGCAGTGGAAAAAGGCTGGCACGGCGGACCGCCGCAAACAAGGAACGGCTCTCCCTGAGTCATTCCCGTCTGTTCCAGCAGATTTGCAGGATCTATTTTCCGTATATCCCCGCCCAACACCTTGCATCCGTTTGCCTGCATCGTAGCAACACAAGAAGGATCGATGTCCTGCCCCACTGCAATATGCAGCCCGGCCTTTTTGAGACCGATATCCAGCCCCATTGCCCCAGAGAATATGGAAATTACATTGCGGTTTGAACTGTCATTTTTGAAATGCAATAAATTCATGTAGTATTGATTCCTGTCAAATCCTTTTGCTATTTGGAAAAACAGAATGGTGTCCATTATATTATGAAATTGCGATGCTTGCAATGTACCCGAAATCTGCCGCACAGAATTCCGCCGGGGGTTCGGCAGGGGTAAATAAATGTGCAGAAGCCGCCGTCCGTTTTCCTTTGTCTTGGCGGACTATCAGCAAATCCACAGCGTTCAAACCCGCTCCGTGTCGAGCGCGCTTTTTGCCGCACGGACGACTTCAAGCAGAATCCGGGACTGCCTTCCATTGCTTGTCGAAAAGATTTCATCGATTTCAGGCGGAACGGATTCCGTGTCGCCGCCGTTCAGCAGAAAATCAGCCGGAATCCTGAGGGCGCGCGCAATTTTCACGAACACGCTCAGGCTCAGCTTTGTGCCGCCCGTTTCAATGTGGCTCATGTGCGTTGTTGAAACGCCAGCCGCCTCCGCAAGCGCTTCCTGAGAGATTCCGCTTTCCCACCGGTATTTTCTGATTTGTTTTCCGATAGCAACATAGTCAATTTCTTCGCCTACACAGTTCATTTTACTTGAATTCTATAGACAGTTTTGCTATAGTTTAATAAACTATATAGGCATATTTGCCTTTACAGTTAAATAACAGAAGGAGAAACAGGCGGTTGACACGCTACGCAATCCTCATCGGGGCGGCGGAGCTTTCCTGCGGAATGCAGAGGAGCCTCGTGGAATTCAAGGACTTTCTCACAAGCGCGGCGGGCGGAAGCTGGCACGAAGGCGAAATCATGATTGCAGGACCGATGGACTGGCAGTTCGTGCAGCTGCTTCTGGCGCGGCTTTCGGAGTACGACTTTGTGCTTGTCTACCAGTGCCGCTTTTCGCGAAGCGCGCTGGAAGAAGACTGGAGCGGAAAGCTCCGTAGCGTAACGGACGGCGGACGCGGCGTGTTCATCAGCGATGTGTGCGACGAGGTTGTGCCGCTGCGGACGCTCGGGTATGAGGCGGCGGAGGCGCAGTATGCAGTTCTGTAATTTGGAATTTAACATCCTTCGCAAAGATGACCTGTTTACCCGCAAGCCGGATGAATTAAAAGTTATTGTTACTGCAAATGCCCAGCTTATTGCGCTTGCAAATGCGAACAAGCGGTATATGGACTTTATCAATTCACATAATGCTACGTTTGACGGTGAAATTCCTTTAAAGGTGGCAAAATGGAAATGCAAGCGGATTTCGCATATAGAAAAACTTCCCGGAAGTGAAATTATCTACGACTTCTCACAGTTCGCAAAAGAAAACAGCATGAAGCTGTTCCTGCTTGGAGGAAAAGCAGCTTCCAACGAAGCCGCCGTGCAGAAAATCCGCCGGAGGTACGGCATTTCCACAGAAGGATTTTCACCGCACTTTGAAGAGTATCCGTTCTCCAAGGAATTCACAGAAAGCTGCCTCATGAAGATAGCTGATTTTCAGCCTGATATACTTTTTGTAGGATTTGGTGCCCCAAAACAGGAATTTTTCATAGAAGACAACTTCAGTTTTTTAAAATCCTGCGGCGTTAAATATGCTGTCGGATGTGGAGGAACATTTGAATTTGTTTCGGGCATGATACCGCGCGCACCAAAATCAGTTCAAAAAATCGGACTGGAAAGCCTGTTCCGCTTTTTTACTGAAATCAGCTGGATGAGGTTTTGCAGAATTCTGTATTCGTTCATGTTTCTCCGTTATGTGAATGGAAAGCCGAAATGTTGCAGCGCAGGAAACGGGGAATGAACGTTTTCCGTTCCGGCAGCTTATACGGCTGTCTCTGAACGTTCTTTGACATTTCTTTATTTTAGGTATGGCGCAGCCCGGGGAGCTGTTCTTGTTCCGCAGGCCTGCGCTGAAGGTTGCTATGCTTTGACGGCGGATTCCTGCCGCAGCTGCTCCACCCGCTCAAGCGGCAGCCCGGTGCACCGTGCGATTGTTTCCAGAGGAATGGATTCTTCCATCATCCTTCTTGCCGTCTCCTCTGTTGCCTCTTCCGCGGCTTCCCGTACCCGGATCTTGATTTCCTGCTCCCACGTCATAAACTGATGCCTCCACTGCGCGTTTGTCTTGGCGCGCTCCACCATCCGGGCAAGCCTGTTCGAAAGCGGAGAGCCGTCGTCCGTCCCGGTGAGGAAGCGGAAGAACGACCTGAGCGCCTCATCCGGCATTATATCATACTTTGCGGCGTTGTAGAATATTTTATGCGCGCCGTCGCCCAGGGAAAACGCCTTTTCCTCCCGGCACTGGTTTTCAAACGTGTAGACGGGCAGTCCGCGGGAGAACGGATCCGCGAGGCAGAGGAAGATGACGTAGCTGTCCTTCAGCTCTCCGTAGTCCGCACCGTATGCAAGCCCGTCAACGTCCATGAGGCTCTGGTAGTAGCGTGCGCGCCGCGCAAGGTTCTTTCGGTTCGCCGTCTGGATTTCTATGTCGAATCCCCGCCCCGTTCCGTCCTTGACGTAGACATCGAAGCGGACACCCTTGGAGCCGAAGTCAGCCTTCATGCTGCGCTCGGCGAGCGTCGCCTTCTCCCACTTCTGGGCGGGAGTGAGTTCGTTTGTGCGTTTCATTGACGTTCCTTCTGATTTTGGTTCCTCACCTTATATATATGCGCCGTTTGTCAAAAATTGGCAGCATCGGCAGAAAATTTTGTAAAAAAAAATACGTTTTTGGGCGGATGCTCGCAGATGGATGTGCTCCCTGAAATAGAGAAATGTCTTGAACGGTTTGGCAGGGATGGTGTTCCTGCTGAATGGAACACAGAAGCTGGCGGACAGCGTAAGAAAGCATAATGCATGATTGTAAGGCAAATATATAGAAGAAAACTGAAAAACAGGAGGAAACCGGCGGACTATGACAAGCACATCTCGCATCGCACGGAACACGCTCTTCCTCTACTTCC
>CAMWPF010000045.1 GCA_947176045.1 uncultured Treponema sp.
CAGTTCCACTCCCACAGAACGCCGGGCAGCGCAAACAGCCTGTCCGAACCGTTCCGGCAGGCTATCAGAATCTTTCTGACAGCCTATCCAAATCATTCCGACAGCCTATCCGAAAGATCCTCACAGACTATCAGAAAGAATTCTTATAGCCTGCGAGAATCATTCCGACAGCTTGTCAGAAGAATTCCGGCAGACTATAAGGAACACTCCGAATGCGCGGCGCACACTCCCCGGTAGCTGCGTCGCAAATAGTACGGCACATCAGCCCCAATTACTACGATAGTTCTGACGTAACCATTACGACAGCATTGCAGCACCTCTGCCATGCATACCGGGTATTATGCGCCTCACGCACGTGCAGCCTCCGCCGTCTCATAGCCGAGCGTCCGCAGCGGCACAACCTCGTCGCAGACATCGCTGATGAACACGCCGCGCCCGCCGTCCGTTACGCTGCGGAGCTTTCCGCTCCAGTCCGATTCCGGCGCGCCGTGTGAAAACCGGCACTGGTAGACAAGCACAAAGTCGTATTCTGAAAGCCGCGCCAAAAGCAGCTGCACGAACTGCCAGTCCATCGGCCCGCATATCATGATTTCGCCCTCGCGCCAGCTTCCGCCCGCCGCGCTTGTGAGAAAGTCCTTGAATTCTACGAGGCTTTTCTGCATTCCGCAGGAAAGCTCCGCCGCCCCGATGAGGATTGCGTAGCGTGTTGATTTGGCGGCCGCTTTTGTTGCCATAGGCAATAGTATATATTGCTAAAAGACAATGTTCAAGTATTGCTGATGGCAATATCATCTGTATGATGACAGATATTCTTTTGGTCTTGGGGGGAAATATCCGCAAATTCAGGAAGGAATTCGGGTGGACGCAGCAGCTCCTTGCGGAAAAGGCGGGGATTTCCGTTCCGTTTATGACGCAGATTGAACTGGGGCGCAAGTCCGCCTCCCTCGAAGTCATCCAAAGCATCGCCGCCGCGCTCGGCGTTCCCTACCGCCAGCTTTTTGACGAGCCGGAGCCTTCCGCGCCGCCAGTCCGGCATCTGTCGTCGCTTGAACGGCGCCTCTCCGATTCCATCCTGAACGTCATCCGCGAAGAATTCTCGAATTTCTGAAGAATGTGCGGAACCGGCACCTTCCGATCAGGGAGCCGTTCCCTTTTCCAGTGCAATCATGTATACTGTCCGGACAAAATCCGCATGAAAAGGAGGCTCGGAACAGATGATGGGACACTTGGGATTTTCATACGTCGGCGCGCTGTTTCTGATCATGCTGTTTGTTCCGAACGCGCTCTGGGCGCGGAAAAAGCCGCAGGGATATTCTTCTGAACATGAAAGCCGGATCCTTTTGGCGTTCGAGCGGGCGGGCGAAGTCCTGACGACAGCGTGCGCGCTCATCTTCGACGACTTCAACTTTCACGGCTGGTCCTGCTGGACATGGTGGCTGGCCGCCGCATTCCTCCTGATGATCTTGTACGAGCTGTGGTGGGCGCGCTACTTCCGCGGCGGACGGCGCATGGCGGACTTCTACAGCAGCTTTCTGGGCATCCCCCTCGCGGGCGCGACGCTTCCGGTCGCCGCATTCTTCCTGCTCGGCGTGTACGGAACGGTTGTGCCGATGATGGCGGCGGCAGCCGTCCTCGGCATCGGACACATCGGCATCCACCTCCAGCACAGCCGGAAGACCGCCTGACGCGCAATGCTGCGGCGCCGCATCCTCCTGGCGCCGCACCCATGCCAAAAGCGCATACCTTCCAATGCAGAACAAGCATTGTACATCCGCCGTCCGTCCAAGCTATACTGTATGAAAGCGCGGCAGAACCGCGGGAAAAAATGCTTGACCCGGTTGCAGGCACCGGATGTATAATTGAACGGAAAATGGCGGCGGTGCGCGCCGCACACATAATAATTGGAGGCATGGAAATGGCATGTGTAATCGTACCTTTTGTTGAGGCGGTCGGAATCAGCGCGGCGGAAAGGCTGCTGGCGAAAAAAGCGGTTCGGGACGGAGCCGCGCGGGATTTTGTGAGGCAGATTCCGCTTCTCAAGAATATGCTCTACGGCGGGAGCTTCCTGCTGGCGGTGGAGCATATCTACCACGGCGAGCTTTCGTTCGTGCCGCCGTTCCTGACTGCGATGAAAAGCCCTGAAGAAATCCCGCTGATGCTGCGCGAGATGGCGACGAACGGCGTGGCGATGGCGCTTCTGACGACGGCGGTCTGGGCGGGCGTTGTCGCGCTCGGGCGGATTGTGAAGAAGGCGAAGGCGCGGCGCGCGGGAGCGGCTCTGTGTGCCTGATGATGTCCGCGCTCGCGGCGGCGGCGTTCTTCGTGCTGTCCGCCGTGCAGAAAAAGCGCGGCGCATCTTCAAAGAGCGAGCTGACCGCCGGCGTGATGTTCGCGGCGGCGACGCTTATGTGGTGCGTTGACGGCGTTGCGTCAGTGCTCGGCGGCGAGCCGTTCTTCGACGTGAGCCGCGGAGACTTCATCCTCGGGCTGATTGTCGTTGCCGCGGGCTGCGCCGTGTACGGCCTTCTCGTCCTGCGCAGAAAAATCGCTTCGACACGGAACGCGTAAGCGGCGGAAACTGCTGCTGTACAGGAACTGCAAGCGTCTCACTGAAAAACGGGCGGACGGAATTCTGCCTGTGGCGGTAGGATTGTGTCCGCAGGAGATTTCGGGCGGACGTTTTGCGTTGCGGAATGTGCGGCAGCGGAACGCACGAATTTTTCTACAGAAAAACTCGGCAAGCAAATCGAAGATTTGCGACAAAAGCCCGTTTTTTGCCGCACGGCAAAAATGCCCTCGGAAAAAATGTGAGGCTGGCTTTTTAGCCTTTATATCAATTGGAGGAATTATGAAACGGTTTTTGAGAAGAATTGCTGTGCTTTCGCTGGTCGCGCTGTTTGCGGCGGCGGCATTTGCGGAAGTTGCGGGCTACAAGACGTTCGAGACGGCGGACGAGGACGCGCCTGTCGTCTACTTTACGAAGGACATTTCGCCGGAAGGACTGGTGAAGGTCTACAAGGCGATGGGCTGGACGCCGAAGGGAAAGGTCGGCGTGAAAATCAGCACGGGCGAGCCTCCGGCATCGAACTACCTGCGGCCACAGCTCATCGGCGCGCTGGTGAAGGACGAGCTGCACGGAACAATCGTCGAGTGCAACACTGCCTACGGCGGAAGCCGCATTTCTGCCGCGCTGCACCATCAGGTCGTCAAGGATCACGGATTCCTTGAGATTGCGGACTTCGACTTGCAGGACGAAAAGGGCTTTCTGAAGATTCCCGTGAACGGCGGCGCGAACCTCAAGTACGACTACGTGGGAAAGGATTTCAAGAACTACGGCTCGTACCTCGTGCTCTCGCACTTCAAGGGACACGCGATGGGCGGATTCGGCGGCGCAATCAAGAACCTTTCCATCGGATTCGGAAGCGGACAGTCCGCGAAGAAGTCGGGCAAGATTCTGATTCACACCGGCGGACGCGCGGAAAGCGGAACGCTCCACGACTTCTCGCGCTACACGCAGGGCAACGAGAACCAGCTCAAGTTCCTTGAAAGCATGGCTGAGGCGGCGAAGGGCGTGTGCGACTACATGGGCAACGAAACGGGAATCGCGTTCGTGAATGTGATGAACCGCCTGAGCGTTGACTGCGACTGCAACGGCAACCCGGAGGAGCCTGACATGCACGACATCGGCATCCTCGCTTCAACAGACCCGCTCGCAATCGACCAGGCAAGCGTTGACCTTGTGTTCACGGCGGCGGATTCCGCAAAGCTCGTTGAGCGCATCGAGACGCGCCAGGGACGGCACACGCTCGAGCACGCGGAAAAAATAGGACTGGGCAAAGGCTCGCGCGCGTACCGGCTTGTGGTGGTGGAGTAGAGAAAGCAACGAGAAAAAAAGAAGACGGGCGTCCCCCGCGCCGTGCGGCGCGGGGTATTATTGCGGACTTTGACTATTTTAATTCTTCCGCCATTTTCAAAACATTTGTTTTCCAGTCATCTACAAGCTTTTCAGGGACTAAAGGAGTTGCATACATTCCTTTTTCCAAAACCCAGTCCAGAATAGGAAAATACTGATTGCTTGTAAAAGTCATAATACTAGAACCATCTGGTTGATCTTCAAAAGCCTGATCTTGTGACCATTTATACGTTTTTATATAATCAATTTTTTCTTTACGGATTTTGATTTTGTAAGTACAGATTTCTGAATCTATGTATTTACCAAAGTTGCCTATACTGTGCTTTTCAAACTCAAAATCTTCTGGAGGCTCAAAGGTTTCTTTAAGAATAGTAAGATTTTTAATGATGATAAGATTATACATCATTGGCTTTTTGTATTTGGGATTGAAGCCGTACAAAGTCCACATACCCTTAAAATAAACAAGCTGCCAGGGAGCAACGGCAACGTCATAGACTTCTCCGTTTTTTTCATAATCGAAAGCGACATAGTTGTTTTTGCTCATCGCAAGCTCAAGTTTATTCCAGACATCACCTTCAATTTCTACAGCCTCCATTCCAAGAAAGACAATCCTTTTAGATAGTTTTTTTGAATCAAGCTTGTCGTCCTTTTCCAATTCTTTATCAAAGCTTTTAAAGACTTCAATTGCCTGATTGTAAACAGGAGTTCCTCTTACAGTCTGTAAAAGATTTTCCATAAGCTTTGCCGCAATGATCTGCTTTTCTGTTGTAAATGAAGCTGGAAGACGGTAGTAAGGTTTTGTGTAATAGTAGCCTTTGTTGTATCTGTCGTATTCAATATCAGCACCAAAATCACAGCGCATGGTTTCTATACCTCTTAAAATTGTAGCTTCTGATCTACCAAAGCAATCCATAAGAAACAGAACATTTGGATAACGGCCAGAAGCTATGAACTGATCAATTTCGAGGATACGACGATAGTTTGAGACTGAGAGGCGTTCTTTAGTTTTCACAAACGTCCCGTTTATCAGTTCCTACATAACGCCCATGAGATTTTGAATGCTCCCTGGGACTTAATAGAATAAGATTATCGGGGCGGCAATCATAACCGTTATTATTAATATGGTGAACAACTCTTCCATCCGGCTTTCCTAAGAAAGCTGCTGAAATAAATGTATAGATGTTTACAGAATGATTATTCACACCAGGAACGCTATTATTGCTGCTGATAACTAAATACCCATCTTGATACGCTTCTTGTTCAAGAATAGTGTCATTCACTTTTATCCTGCCTAAATTACTTGCCTTATAATCCAGCAAGGCAATTTCATACATAGAGTAAAACCAGCCAGGAACTGCTTCCCATTTTTCTTCAAAGGCAGAATCAAGACCATACACTTCCTCCAAAAGATATAAAGGAACGTTCTGCTCCTTACAATTATAGATTCTAGCATACTTGTCTCTAATCTGAGATCTATATTCTTGCGGATCTCCTGTTTTATAGTTGTTTGCTGAATTCCGTAATTCATATAGGGAATATCTTCTTTTGTTGTAGCCAATGACTTCTGTATCAAGTCCTGCATCTAATTCTGGGAAATTTGATTTTTCCATGTTATGTATCTCCTTATCTTTATTATTATACATTTACACAGTCATATTATACAGGTGTAAATTATGTATTGCGCAACTCTTTTTTAGATTTCATTACTTGTAGAAATTATTTCATCCATACCTCTGGATAAATGCCGGAATGCATTTTCATTAGCGTGTGAGGCAACAGTTTCCGTTATGATTGTATCTTTATAGTGAAGGATGAAATCGTTTTCTCCAAGGAAATCCTCATAATGAACCAGACAGTGGCAATTTTCAAAGTTCATGAGTTTAGAATCTGCCACCTGATATTTTTTATGCTCCATTTCAAACAATTGTATAATGTCCGTGCTTCCCAATTTGTGCAGGCCGCTGCCAAGATATAGATTTACGTTTGTTGCAAAAAGTCTGGTCATGCGTTCTTTTGTCGTGTATTGAAAGATTGCCATTGCAGAGTTAATGATTTCGCCTTTGATTTTAGACATATCCGCTTCAAGAAGCATTGGATTATCACAATGAGTAAGATACACAGTTGTTCTTTGCTGATCAAATTCTTTCTTTAAGGTTTCCAGTTTAGATTTCATAAGATCTAAATCTGCAAACGCTGGAATACAGTAGTTTATGAAAACCTCGATCTCCTTGGAAAGGTTGCCTGCTGTAGTTTTGAAAGCATTGACCCACTCAAACTGATACTTAACACCACTAAAATCAATGAACCGGATTATTTTTTCATCTGATGCGAGCAACAATTCTTCCAGCTCCCGCAGCAATTCATTCGTTGGTTTTGAACTAGTTGTACTAGCATTTGAACCTATTGTTTTGAATTCAACTTGTCCAATTTCACAGAACTTCTCGCATTCATAGCGACCCTTTACGTTATACGAATCTAACGTTATAACTTGAACTTTTTCTCTGTATCGTTTGTAAAGGACTGAGTATGTCTTAAACAAAGCCGTTGTTTTACCAGCCCCAGATACACCACAAAAAAGATAACACTTTGTAACAGTTTTATTTGATTTCAAATTATTCATAGCCTTAATTTACAACAATACACTGTCAAGGAATGCAAGTATTATTTTTATTCTTTCTTCTGGTAAGGCGTATTAAGTTCATTTGGAATGACTGTTAGTACAGATTCATATCTCTAATTTACAAACATCGTTTTCTCTTAATGTATTTTGATGAGTCCTAAGGAATATTAGAAAATATACGACGAATACGAAAATGCGGTTCTGTATGCCGGAACACAGAAAAGAACTGCGGAAGACTCCCAAAATCCTGCCAGCAAAACGAGCGGAGGCTACGGCGAGCCGTTCAAAAACGAAGGGGCAGCAACCTGATTGGATATTACAAAATAAAATTTGGGAAATTCAGGGCGCAGACGGTTTTTCTTGTTGCAAGACTTGTGCCAGGCTCCATGTACACGATTGCCTTCGGATTTGCCTCACTGAAAATTCCGCGCCCGCCACATTCCACCGCTACATTTTCCGCTCCAGCCTTTCTCGCCGCAAACCGCAGTTCTTGCCGCTCTGGAGCTTGCGAAGATAAGGGGAAGAAGTGCGGGTGAAGCCCGTGTCAGAGCGCCGCTTCCTTCCCTGCCACCTGACTTTCTGGTACACTGGACGCAGGACATTGCAGAGAAACTATGGCATCAGTTACGGAAATCGGGTTTGGCAGGATAATGGGGCGAAAGCTTCGCGCAGTCGGAATCTCATCAGCGGAAAAACCACACGCGCTCGGAAGTCAGACTGCCGTGATGCGACTTAAACTGCGTATCCGGAAACGTACGTCGCCATCTGTACCATGATTTCCATGCTGTCCGCCGTAGATTCCGGCTTATTCGCACTCTGATATGGCAGCAGCAGTTCCGCCGAAGTTGTGCGCAGTGAATCTGCAATCTTTATAAGCGACTTGTCGCTTGCCCATGTGCAGCGGAAGCAAATAAGACTGGATGAGATAGAGATGGATGCTAATAATGTCAGAATATATATTTGTCATATATAATAATCTGTGATATAATCATTTACAAATTTTTGGGTAATAAAATTATGGAAAGGTTTGTTAGTTCTATTATTTACAGCCTGATACTGACACTTTTGTCATTGGCAGTAATTTTTTTCTTACAGGCTCCGCTTATCAGTTTTGTTTATTACGGTTTCTTTGCAGATATTGATATGATTTCTTTTATAAATAACATTATAGAAAAAAATCCTAATAAGGAGCCGATTACCATAGTAGCAATAATTATGCAAGTTGCACTTACAATAGGTTTTGCAGCCGCCTTATTTGTATTTATCAAAAACGTAATCCATGTTTTCTTAAAAAATGAAAAACTTATCAGGCCGTATTATGTTGTTTTTTTCTTTATGACGACAGTTGTTCCTGTTATTATAATTTTTCTCTCAATATTTCTAAAAGTGAAATTGATATTCCTTCTTGTCTTGGTGGAAGGCGTATTTACCATTTTGAATATAGTGCTGATTATTTTTAGCAAAAAAATCTTACCTGATACAACTGATAGCGAACATAGAAAATACCTTTTTCAATAGGAAGTTTGGAAAATGACAAAATCAACTAAAGGCATTACAGTGCTTTGTGCGGCATTAATCTTTTGCCTGAATAGTATTTCTGCACAGGCAACAAAAAATACTGCTGCAAAGGGAAAAATTGTAATCGTGGTATTGGATGTGTCCGGAAGCATAAAAGGACAGTTTTCAGATATTGCTAAGATTATTGATCGGGCGATAGTAAAAGACCGTCTGGATATCGGCGATTATTTTGTACTAATTCCCTTTGGCGATAATGCAATGCCGATGTATTCCGGGCAGCTCATGAGAGAAGAAGACAAGACTTCTATTTCAAATACATTGAAAGCGATGAAAGCTGACAATGATTTCACCGATATTGGCTCAGCCATAAAAACTGCGCTTAATTATATCGTTGATTTGAAAGATGCTGACTATAATCTGTACGAACCGCTCGTGCTGTTTATTACGGACGGTGATATTACGACACCTGCGTCAAGCGATTTTTACGGACAGAATGTCGAACAAATTTTTAATGAGCCATTGATAGGAAATACACATCTTTATGATGGCTGGTATTACGTCGGCATTGGAAAGAACCTTCATGATCTTCCCTTGATTGCCGAAAAATCTGGACGTGAAGACTATTTGCTTCGTATTGAAGATTTGGATCAGCTTGAATTCATGCTCGATGATTGGATCTCAAAAATTCCAGCCCCGCAGCCAATCGAACAAGGAGAAGTCCTTCTCAGCAATTTCAGATTGAAGAACTATAAGTTAAAGAAAAACAAAGTATCAAAGGCGGTTTCAACAG